>CAUZKS010000012.1:0-18191 GCA_963580625.1 Dehalococcoidia bacterium
GACGACAGTATTCCGGAAGTCCACTTTCCGACCTTTAGAGTCGGTCAGCTGACCATCTTCAAAGATCTGAAGCAGAATGTTGAACACGTCCGGGTGGGCTTTCTCGATCTCGTCGAGCAAGATCACGGAGTATGACTTCCGCCGCACAGCCTCTGTCAGCTGTCCACCTTCGTCAAACCCGATATACCCGGGAGGCGCTCCCACAAGTCTCGCAACCGTGTGGCGCTCCATGAATTCAGACATGTCCAGCCGCACCATGGCGTCGTCTGCGCCGAACATGAATTCAGCGAGCTGTTTCACAAGGTGGGTTTTCCCGACACCCGTCGGACCAAGGAACATGAATGCGCCGATTGGGCGCGCCGGGTCCTTGATCCCCGCACGTGCGCGGCGGACGGCCTTAGCGACCAACGAGATCGCATCGTCCTGTCCGATGACATGCTCGTGAAGAGAATCTTCCATGTGAACCAAACGCTCTGTCTCCTCAACACCCAGGCGGGTGACGGGGATGCGCGTCCACATGCTTACGACTTCAGCGATGTCTTCATCCGTGACTTCTTTGGCGTCCGGCTTCTCTGCGTCCCATGTGGCTTGAAGCGTTTCTACCTGCGTGGACAGTTTCATTTCACTGTCCCGCAACTCAGCCGCGCGTTCGTACTGCTGGTTTGAGATGGCGTCATTCTTGTCAGACCGAACACCTTCCAACTCCTTGGAAGCCTCTTTGAGCTCCTTTGGCTGGACACTGTTCTTGATGCGGACACGAGACGCTGCCTCGTCGATCAGGTCAATCGCCTTGTCCGGCATATGCCGATCAGGGATGTACCTGAGAGCGAGCGATGCCGCCGCACGCAGAGCCTCGTCCGTAATGGCGAGGCCGTGGTGCTCTTCGTACTTGCCCTTGATGCCACGGAGGATATCCACGGTGTCTGTAATGTCTGGCGGGTCCACGGTCACCGGCTGGAAACGACGTTCCAGTGCCGGGTCTCGTTCAACGTACTTCCGGTAGTCGTCCAGCGTCGTCGCGCCGATCGCCTGCACCTCGCCGCGTGCTAGCGCAGGTTTGAGGATGTTGGCGGCATCGACAGCGCCTTCCGCCGCACCAGCGCCAACCATCGTGTGCATCTCGTCGATGAACAACACACAGTTGCCGGACTGCTGAAGCTCGTTGATTACCTTCTTGAGGCGTTCTTCAAATTCACCACGGTACTTCGTGCCAGCCACAAGGGAGGCCATGTCTAGCGTCACGACGCGTTTACCCGTGAGGGTAGGCGGGACGTCGCCGGACTCAACCATCTGGGCCAGCTTCTCGACGATCGCCGTTTTACCGACGCCGGGTTCGCCGATCAAGACCGGGTTGTTCTTGGTGCGACGGCTCAATATCTGAACCACACGCTGCACTTCCTCTTCTCGACCGACAACCGGGTCAAGCTTGCCCTGCCGCGCCCATTCCGTCAGGTCCACACCCAGCTCATCTAGAGTTGGGGTGCGCGTGCCCGCCTGAGCCTGTCCGCCGCCTTGCTGTCCGCCGCCCTGTGCAGATTGCTCCGGGATCCGGGTCGTTTCTGCACGGACCTTGTCCAGAGAAACGCCGAGGCTCTCGAGGACGCCGGCGGCGACTCCTTCACCCTCACGCATCAAACCGATGAGGAGGTGGTTGGTGCCGATGTAGTGGTGGTTGAGCCGGCGAGCCTCGTCGACCGCCAGCTCAATTACCTTCTTTGCGCGCGGGGTGAGTCCGATTTCACTGGACGAGGGTCGTTCACCGCGGCCGATAATGAATTCGACAGCGGATCGTACTTTCGTCAGCTCGACGTTCAGGTTGGACAGGACCTTCGCTGCGGACCCTTCGGTCTCGCGCACAAGTCCAAGCAAGATATGTTCCGTCCCTATGTAGTTGTGGTTGAAGCGCTGCGCTTCTTCCTGAGCAAGAGACAAAACGCGCCTTGCGCGTTCCGAGAACTTTTCGAACCTACCTGGCATGAATTGCCCTTCCTCGTGTTGGGTCGATTCGTCTACTCGTTATCCGAGAAGACTTCGGCTATTTCCGAAAGAGACTGTGCATCGAATATCCCGGTCGATCGCGGCGCTGCAGCTTCCGGTCCTCCATCTTCCTCCACAGGTTCGTACGCATCTTCCCGTGCCTGCTTGAGGCTAAGCCCCAAGCGGCGTCGTTCAGGCTCGATCCGAAGAATCCTGAGCTCAAGTTCGTCACCTTCTGTGACGACCTCCCGCGGGTGCTTGATCATTTGAGGGCTGAGCTCTGAAATGTGGATCAGCCCTTCAATTCCGCCTTCGATACGGGCGAACGCCCCGAAGTTTGCCAGCTTGGTCACAGTTCCGTTAACGGTCTGACCGACCGAATATTTCGTCTCGATCGTCTCCCACGGCTCTGGTCCCAAGCGTCGCAGGCTGAGCGCTATCTTGAGGTTATCCCTGTCAACGCGCAGCACATGTACGTCCAGTTCGTCGCCAATTGAGACAACATCTTCTGGACTCTTCACCGGCTCCCAGGATAGTTCTGAGATGTGGATAAGGCCGTCTGCGCCACCAAGGTCTACGAATGCGCCGAATGAGGAGATTCCGGTTACCCGGCCCTTCACAACGTCGCCCTCGTTCAATTCTTGTACCAGACGCTTCTTCTGAGTAAGTTTCCAGGCCTGCAGCGCTGAGCGCTCCGAGAAGATCGCACGGTTACGGCGTCGGTTGAGCTCGATAACCTTAAACTCGATGTCCATGCCGACGAACCCCTCTTTGGGGTCTTCGCCGCCCGGTACGTAAAGCTCACGGGCTTTGCCGACCAGCTGGGACAACGGGATAAAGCCCTGCACACCCTCTGACTCCACCACGGCCCCGCCGCGGTTGGAACCGACGATCTTCCCAATGACGGTTTCCTCAACCTCCATCGCCTTTTCAAGTACACGCCAGCCCTGTTCGCCGCGCGCCCTGTCGATAGAGAGGATGGCCGATCCGTCGTGGCCTTCAGGGTTGAGGACGTAAGCAATCACTTCCTCGCCGACCGTGAGGCCCGCGACATCCTCTTCAGAAAGTGTGCGCATCTCTTTGGAGAGAACCACGCCCTCTGACTTGTGTCCGATGTTGACCAGCAACCCATCGTGGTCGTGGCGCATGACACGTCCGTCAGTGATATCTCCCCGTCTGAGCGAGCGCGCCGGCATGTACTCGTCGAGCAAATCCGCCATCGTCAGCGTGGACTCGTCCACTGGCGGGTCAGCCACCGCAACGGCGGCTTCCGGCTCAGCGCTCTCGGCGGCAGCCTCCGGTTCCGCAGCCTCAGCTACCGCGATGGCAGCCTCCGGTTCCGCAGCCTCAGCTACCGCGATGGCAGCCTCCGGTTCCGTCTCGGTCGGTGCGACGATTTCTTCGGTCCCCGCAACGGGTGTGACGGCTTCCGTGCTCTCTGGGGTTGCATCGATTCCCTCGTCGCTGCTGTCAGCAGTTTCGTGGGTCTGGTGTTCGTTCGTGTCAGTCAAACTAAGTTACCTGTGGCCTTTCATCGAGTTT
Organism: Dehalococcoidia bacterium; assembly: GCA_963580625.1. Lineage (GTDB taxonomy): Bacteria > Chloroflexota > Dehalococcoidia > Lucifugimonadales > Lucifugimonadaceae. The sequence continues at coordinate 3,520 of CAUZKS010000012.1, forward strand.
AGATGCTCATCATTATAGGTAACGCCCGATGGAGTGCCTAGTGAACAAGGCACGCACCTCAAGTTCGTTTCTTGAACGTGTACACAAGTTGGCGGTCTACGTAACCCCTGTTCGCACCCTGAAATGATCGTACGCCGACGTTTATTTCATCCCGAAAGCGGTATCGCCAGCACCTAAGTGAATTGAACGATTCCGCAAGATTGGGGGTCGGAAAGATCCCCGGCAGAAACGCACCGTCCAGGGTGATGTGTGATTGAGGTATGGGGTCACTGGTCGATCAGGCCTGCCGATCCCGGCAATAGGCGGCACCTGGCGATATGTCGGTGCCGGTCGATCGGTGTTTGGTCGAAAAGATGGCGACGGATCCTCGGCATGAGACCACCTAGACGATGGTTCGCCTGGCATTGATCCGGGCGGTGTAGAGATCTACGGGCAGGGGAATGGACGTGTAGGCGGCGTTAAATTCCAGGAAATAAAAAAGGGCCAACAAAGTGGCCCTTTAATTTATGTTCTGATGATTCCTCAAAAAATGCGCTATGCATTCAAAAATTATTCTTAAAAAGAAAAGCCCCCTGGCAGTGGTCTATTTTCCCACGCCGTCGCCGGCGCAGTATCGTAGACGCTACAACGTTTCACTACCGTGTTCGGGATGGGAACGGGTGGGTCCGTTGCGCTCTAACCACCAGGGGACTATTCACAAATAAAGGCCCGGACTCTCGAGTCCGGGCCGGTTTATCATGGTCGCGGGGGGCGGATTCGAACCGCCGACCTTTGGGTTATGAGCCCAACGAGCTGCCGCTGCTCCACCCCGCAAATCAATCTTAACTGATCAGTTTGCGGGCGTCTAGCAGGCGGGCGGGATCATTAATCCCCTCGCGCAATTAAACAACCGTTTATTCGTAAATAAACTGACTCCAAAAATCTCCGATTAGCCGAGAGACAGCCGCACCTTAATGTGGGTCAAGCCCTCGATCCATTAGTACCACTCAGCTGAGGGCATTACTGCCTTTACACCTGTGGCCTATCTACCACGTAGTCTACGTGGGATCTTACCCCTTCCTAAGAAGGGCGGGACAATTAATCTTGGGGAGGGCTTCGCACTTATATGCTTTCAGCGCTTATCCCGTCCAAACATGGCTACCCGGCGATGCATCTGGCGATACAACCGGCACACTAGAGGTCTGTCCACTCCGGTCCTCTCGTACTAGGAGCGGCGCCCCTCAATTGTCCTGCGCCCACGGCGGATAGAGACCGAGCTGTCTCACGACGCTCTGAACCCAGCTCGCGTGCCGCTTTAATGGGCGAACAGCCCAACCCTTGGGACCGCCTTCAGCCCCAGGATGCGACGAGCCGACATCGAGGTGCCAAACCTCGCCGTCGATATGAACTCTTGGGCGAGATCAGCCTGTTATCCCCGGGGTAGCTTTTATCCGTTAAGCCACGGCCCTTCCACTCGGTACCGTGGGATCACTTTGCCCGACTTTCGTCCCTGCTCGACTTGTAGGTCTCGCAGTCAAGCCACCTTATGCCAATGCACTCTAAGACTGATTTCCATCCAGCCTGAGGTGACCTTTGGGCGCCTCCGTTACTTTTTTGGAGGCGACCGCCCCAGTCAAACTGCCTGCCAGACAATGTCCCTTTTATAAAGGTTAGGATCGCTATTAATGAAGAGTGGTATCTCAACGACGGCTCCACCCTGACCGAAGTCAGAATTTCAAAGCCTCCCACCTATCCTGCGCACCATTAACTACGATTCAATGCCAAGCTGCAGTAAAGCTCCACGGGGTCTTTTTGTCCTGCCGCGGGTAACCCGCATCTTTACGGGTCCTGCAATTTCACCGAGTCCACCGTTGAGACAGCGCTCAAGTCGTTACGCCTTTCGTGCAGGTCGGAACTTACCCGACAAGGGACTTCGCTACCTTAGGACCGTTATAGTTACGGCCGCCGTTCACCGGGGCTTCAGTTCGGAGCTCTCACTCCTCCCCTTAACCTTCCGGCACTGGGCAGGCGTCAGCCTGTATACATCAGCTTGCGCTTTAGCACAGACCTGTGTTTTTGGTAAACAGTCGCTTGAGCCAATTCTCTGCGGCCACCAACGCTTTTCGGTGTAAAACCTAATACGCCAGTGGCACCCCTTATCCCGAAGTTACGGGGTTAATTTGCCGAGTTCCTTAACGATGGTTCTCCCGGTCACCTGAGGGCATTTACCCTTGTCCACCTGTGTCGGTTTGCGGTACGGTCACTCGTTTCCTGGATTCGGGGCTTTTCTTGGCGGTTCAGCATCAACGAAGTTCCCGAAGGAGTTCCTAAGGGTTCGCATTCCTCTCAGCTCAAACACCATGACATTTTTAACGCCACAGCTCGCCTGCAAGAAAACACACACCATGTCCAATAGGCATGCTTCGTCTAGCTCTCCGCGTCCCCCCGAGTCTTTAAAACGGAAGTTAAGTGGTGCAGGAATTTTGACCTGCTGTCCATCGACATCGCCTTTCGGCTTCGCCTTAGGACCGACTAACCCTACGTCGATCAACGTTGCGTAGGAAACCTTGGACTTCCGGTGTCCTGGATTTTTACCAGGATTGTCGCTACTCATGCCGGCATTCGCACTTCTCAGCGGTCCAGCAGACCTTCCAATCTACCTTCAATCCCCTGAGAACGTTCTCCTACCGATCCCAGAATTACTCTGGAATCCCGCAGCTTCGGCAACGGACTTGAGCCCCGTTTATTTTCCGCGCAGGAACCCTCGACCAGTGAGCTGTTACGCACTCTTTAAAGGGTGGCTGCTTCTAAGCCAACCTCCTGGCTGTCTGAGCATTCCAACTACGTTTCACACTTAGTCCGTATTTAGGGGCCTTAGCTGGCGATCTGGGCTGTTTCCCTTTCGACAATGGCGCTTATCCGTCACTGTCTCACTCCCGGAATAAACCTCTACGGCATTTGGAGTTTGGTTGGGTTTGGTAAGCTCACGCCCCCTAGTCCATCCAGAGCTCTACCTCCGCGAGGTAATAATCCGAGGCTGCACCTAAATGCATTTCGGAGAAAACCAGCTATCTCCGTGTTCGTTTGGCATTTCACCCCTACCCACAGCTCATCCCATCACTTTGCAACGTAAACGGGTTCGGACCTTCACCCGGATATTATCCGGGCTTCATCCTGGCCATGGGTAGCTCACACGGTTTCAGGTCTAATCCGCACAACCCTCGTCAGAAAGATTTCACCGTCTCGTTCACTCAACGCTAATAGTCTTCAAATGTCATTCTTCATAAACCCGAAGGTTTAATCAAAAATCAAAAATCAAACGTTCACTAAAAGCTTCAAAGACGATTTCCTCTTAAGACGGTGCTCGCCCTATTCAGACTCGCTTTCGCTACGGCTCCGGTACGTCATACCTTAACCTAGCTACGCAGATTAACTCGCCGGCTCATTCTTCAATAGGCACGCGGTCATTCCTCCAAAAGAGGAACTCCCACGGTTTGTAGGCGCACGGTTTCAGTTCTATTTCACTCCCCTACTTGGGGTGCTTTTCACCTTTCCCTCACGGTACTAGTTCACTATCGGTCACCAGAAGTATTTAGCCTTGGAGGGTGGTCCCCCCAGATTCCCACAGGGTTTCCCGTGCCCCGTGGTACTCAAGAACACATCAGAGAGTTGGTTACTTTTCGCCTACGGGTCTATCACCCTCTATGGCTGCCCTTTCCAGGGACATTCGGCTAAGTAAACAGTTTGTAACTCTCCGGAAGCTCTGAAGCGCTTCCATGTTGCGTCTTACAACACCGCTGAGGCATAGGACTTCAGTCCGTTAGGCCCCAACGGTTTAGGCTGATCCCTTTTCGCTCGCCGCTACTCAGGGAATCTCGGTTGATTTCTTTTCCTCGGGGTACTTAGATGTTTCAGTTCCCCCGCTTACCCCCCGGATAAATCCGGGCTCCTGCTCGCGCAGGCTGGTTACCCAATTCGGGAATCCACGGCTAAGCTCGCTGGACAGCTAACCGTGGCTTTTCGCAGTCTAGCCACGCCCTTCTTCGGCTTCTGGTGCCAAGGCATCCCCCGTGCGCCCTTAATAGCTTGACCCACATTAAGGTTCGGCTATCTCTCGGCTACTCGGAGTTTTGGAGTCAGATATTCAGTTTTCAAGGTCCTGATCCCCGTTTCCCTGCGGACAACAAGAGTCCCCAGCAGGTTTTACGAGGCGTCCCGATTACCGAGGTAATTCAGGCCGACTTACAAATATACGGGTCCGAAGGGGGTGGGTCAACAGACATGAGGCGCAATTCGCCACGATTTTCGGACGCATCTTCATGGCCAGCGGAAGGTATAATCTGCATGCGCTTCCCAGTGGACTGACAACCGATGGGGAGCCGTTTGCGCGCGTGCCTACTTAGTACGTGCTTGGGCATAGTGCCTGTAACGCCGGTGGGACCGGCGGGGCGGGTTGAGGCATCGGCATGCCGGCTTACGCCGTGATAGGTGGACAGTGGGGCGACGAAGGTAAAGGCAAGATCATCGATTATCTTGCACGAGACGCCTCCGCCGTAGCTCGTTACTCAGGCGGAAACAACGCCGGTCATACGGTCATAAACGATGCCGGGACGTTCAAACTCCACCTTGTGCCAAGTGGCATATGCTGGCCCCACGTCACAAACATCATTGGAAACGGTGTCGTCGTAGACCCGGATGTGCTCCTTGGCGAGATCAACGAGTTGAACCTGACGCCGGAGAAACTCGTGGTGAGCGATCGCGCTCACCTTATCCTCCCGTACCACGTCGAGCTCGACAAACTTGAGGAAGCGCGACGCGGAAATGACGCCATCGGCACAACAGGCCGAGGCGTTGGACCCGCCTACCTGGACAAGGTGAATCGCACGGGCCTGCGGGCGGGCGAATTACTTGACCCGGAAGATCTCGCAACACGCCTTCCAGCGATTGTCGAATTCAAGAACGAAGTTCTCACTAAAATTTACGGCGCGGACCCGGTGGACATCGAGGACATTTTTAAGGCCTCACGCAGATGGGCGACAGAACTGGGCCCGTACATCAAGCCCGCGGAGTACTTCGTGGCGGAGGTCCTTGAGTCTGGAGAGAACCTGATTCTGGAAGGTGCACAGGGCGCGCTCCTTGACCTTGACCACGGCAGCTATCCGTATGTCACATCGTCCAACCCAACTGTGGGCGGCGCTCTGTCGGGCGTCGGGATAGGCCCACGTGCATTTGCCGGGGTGGCGGGCGTCTTCAAGGCATACACGACGCGCGTGGGCGCGGGGCCGTTCCCTACCGAACTACTAGACGAGGTTGGGGAGAAGATCCGGACCATCGGCAAAGAGGTGGGTACGACAACGGGCCGAGCGAGGCGAGTCGGCTGGTTCGACGGCGTCGCAGGCCGCTACAGCGCCAAGATCAACGGCTTTGACGCTCTTATCATCACCAAGCTGGACATCCTGGACGGCTTCGACACGGTCAAGGTATGTGTCGCCTACGAGATCGACGGTGAACGCACCGAGAACTTCCCGATCGATAGTGCATTACTTGCTCGCAGCAAGCCGATCTACGAGGAGTTCCCGGGCTGGTCTGGCTCCACCGCCGGCATCACACGTCCGGAGGACATCCCGGCGAACGCGACGACCTACATTCGTTTCATTGAAGATATCCTCGGCGTGAAGGCATCCGTCATCTCAAGCGGCCCGAGGCGGGAAGAGACCGTTGTCCTCAAGGACATTATTCCCCGATAAACCGACGAGCGCCCATGCGAACGCCGCTAGATCAGGATAAAAAAGAAGCCCCCGGAGTACCCGGGGGCTTCTTCATGTCTTACGCAGATCGGTCCCTAACTCACAGCCAGGTCCATCTCGTAGCGATCCAACACCTCATCCAGGCGCTTCTTCACTACCGGGTCCGCATCGTCAATGCTCACCATCGGCAGCCGGTGCACACCGGCGTCAAAGCCTGTGCGATTGACGGCGTACTTTATCGGGATCGGGTTGGTCACCCAGAAGATCGCCTTGAACAGTGGCAACAGGCGGCGGTGTTCGGTGGACGCGGCCTCGATATCGCCCTCAAGGATCAGTCCCATCATTGTCTGGATCTGACGGCTCACGATATGTCCGGCGACACTGACGACGCCGTGGCCCCCGGTCGCCATCACGGAAAACGTCTCGTCGTCGTTGCCGCTCCACACCCGGAAACCGTCCGGAGCACCGTCGATCACCATCGTGATCTGCACTGGATCGCTGGACGCTTCCTTCACGCCGACAACGTTGTCGATCTCGGCAACACGGAGAGTCGTCTCGGCGGTCATATTGAGCGCTGTTCGGGATGGAACGTTGTAAAGCAGACAGGGCAGGTTTGTTGATTCCGCAAGTCCGCGGAAGTACTGGAACAAACCCTCCTGTGGGGGCTTGTTGTACGCCGGAACAGTCAGCAGAACGCCGTCCGCTCCCGTCGCCTCCGCTTCCTTTGTGAGCTCAAGTGAATTCGGGAAGTTGTTATCGGACGTGCCGACAACGATGTTTCCGCGATCGCCGATCTCTTCTTTGATTTCGGTGAAAAGTCGAATCTTTTCGTTGTTACTGAGCGATGGCGCTTCCCCGGTCGTGCCGCCGATCACCAGGCCATCATTTCCGGCGGTGATGAGGGCACTGGCCAGTTTCCTGGCCTTTCCGTAGTTCAACTCACCGTCCTCATCGAACGGCGTGATCATCGCTGTGAGCAGTCGGCCGAAGTCTGTCATTGCCGTTACTCCTAAAAATTTAGACATCCCGGGTGACTCCGGGTGATACTTGATTCTTGCCGATGCTTCTGGTCGCCGGATTCATCCGACGGCTGTTTTGATGCGTTTGTTAGTCCGTTCCTGAAAGTTCAGGAGTGCGAACCTACCGTACCGGTTTAACGCAATCTCGGCGAACCGCTTCATCCATAATCTGGAGCGCGTTCAACGCCGCCCCTTTTCGGAGGTTGTCGCACGCTATCCAGAGCGCTAGTCCGTTCGGGTGAGACGCGTCCTTCCGGATTCGTCCCACGAAGACATCGTCCCTTCCGGATGCCTGAGCGGGCATAGGGTAGACGCTGGCCTGAGGCTCGTCCACCACCGTGATGCCGGGGAATTCAGACAATAGCCGGGTCGCTTCTTCGGGACTTATCGGACGTTCGAACTCCACCTGCACGGCCTCGCTGTGCGTAACCGGCACCGGTACTCGAACGCAAGTCGGAGATATCGCGATGTCGGTGTCATGAAGGATCTTCCGCGTCTCGTTGATCATCTTGTGCTCTTCGCCGGTATAGCCGTCCTCGGCAAAATCGTCTACCTGGGGCAGCACATTAAAGGCAATCCGGTGCGGGTATTCCTTTGGATTCGTCGGCCGACCCGCCAGCATATCGGCTGTTTGTTCATGCAGCTCACGGACCGCAGCTGCGCCTGTACCGGACACGGCCTGGTACGTTGCAACAGTTACGCGCGTAACCTGCGCAGCCTGCCCAAGCGCTGCGAGCGACATGGCGAGCGGGGTCGTCGTGCAATTAGGGATCGATACGATCCCCTGATGCCACTCGAGGTCAGCGCCGTTTACCTCCGGCACCACAAGCGGGACTGCCGGATCCATACGGAATGCCGAGCCGTCGTCGATTACGAGCGCCCCACGTTTCACGGCTTCAGGGGCGAGCACACGGCTAACCTCAGCGCTCACAGATATAAACGCCACGTCCACGCCTTCAAACGCGTCCGGAACCGCCTCGATTACGGTCAACTCTGTGTCGAGATAGGGCAACTTCTTCCCGATCGATCGCGAAGACGCCATGACGATGATGCGTTCCGCTGGATACGCCCTGTCGGCGAGGAGTTCGAGTGCGATCGCACCCACGGCGCCTGTGGCGCCGACGATCGCGATGGTCAGATTACTGTCAGACATTTCTTCAACCGTTCTATGTTTTCGAGATACGCAATTTTACAGGGCGGTGCGGCCCAAAGCGCGCTTGCAGATGTACTTCCGTGAAGCGCTCGCGTATTCCCACTCAAGAACGAGCGCGTGAACAAGGGGACGGATATCGCGTTTCGCAGACTGCATTGAGCCGGTGGACCGTTGGCTGAGTCGTCGCGCTTCACTGTTATCGATCGCTTCCAGAGTTTGGAGCGCAGCGTCCGCGACTACGTCTTAGCGGGGTCTCGCAAGCCCAACACCTGGTCGAGGCCAAGCATCAGACCCGTCAACGTCATGACACGCTTGATCGCCGCCAGCACCCCTGGCATGTAGCAATCACGATTGATCGTGTCGTGAATGATCGAGAGGGTCTGCCCGGATGTGCCAAACACGAGCTCATGCCGGGCCATGCGGCCTGCCATGCGCGCGCTGTGAACGTTCACGCCGCCCATAAGTCCGCCACGGACCTCATCCAGTGTCACCTTTTCGGGCTCGTTGTATGTGAAATCATTGTCACGCCCCACCCGAGCGGCATCTGCGATAGAGAGAGCAGTCCCGGAAGGCGAGTCGATCTTCGCTTCGTGGTGGCTCTCGATAAGGTCCGCGAACTGAAAATGTGGTCCCGCTACTTCAGCCAGATACATCATCAGCACTGCGCCCAGTGCAAAGTTTGATGCACTGATGATGCCGACGCCTTTTTCGGCCGCTATAGAACCGAAGCGCTCAAGTTCCCCGGGCGGTACGCCCGTTGATCCCGAGACCACGCGAACGCCGCCGCTAGTCGCAGCGGCCATCGTGTCGACAGCGCCTGCGCCGTTTGAGAAGTCCACAACTACGTCTGCATCGACCTTCGAAAGAAGATCGGCCAGGGTGGCTGCGAGCGGTACCGGGTTGCCTCCGGGGACCGTTACGGTGCTCGCCGAAGCGGCGCTGTCTGCGCCGCCGACCGCGATCGTGGCCGGATCAGCCTCGACCGCACCCAGGACTGTCTGTCCCATGCGGCCGAGGGCTCCGTTTACGGCAACTTTGATCGTCTGGTCTGTCATTTCCTGAACCTATCTAGATGGTGGGCCCGATCGGCGTTCGCCGTCGGAACCACCGACTCGCCTGCGTGGTCCGCCGCCACCGCCACCGCCGGTTTGACGTGGGCCACGGTCGCCTCCACGTCCACCGCGATCTCCACCCTGGAAACCACCGCGTCCGCCGCGATCTCCGCCACGTCCGCCGCGATCAAAACTGCGAGGCCGGTCGCCGCCGCGTCCGCCGCCAGCGTTGCGGTCACTGCCGCCATCGGATCCAACCTTCTCATCGCCGGATAGTACCGCCGGCCTTGCGGACAGGTTTACCCGCCCCATGCCATCGATCTCGGTCACAAGGACCTCAATCTCGTCGCCGATGCTGACGACAGCCTCTACCGAAGGCACCCGCTCATCTGCGAGCTCGCTGATGTGGACCAGACCGTCTTTGCCGGGGAACAGTTCGACGAACGCGCCGAATGTCATCAGCCTGACGACCTTGCCTTTGTAACGTGTGCCGACCTCGACTTCGCCCGTCATCGCTTCGATCTGGGCAAGCGCCGCTTCCGCAGATTCTGCGTTTGGAGATCCGATAACAACCGTGCCGTCGTCCGACACATCAATCGTCACACCGAACTCGTCGATCATGCCCCGGATGACCTTGCCGCCCGGGCCGATGATGGTGCCGATCTTGTCGGTCGGGACCTTTGTCGAGATCATTCGAGGAGCGAACTCATTCATCTCGGCGCGAGGCGTCGGGATGGTCGTCTCCATATGATCGATGATGGCGTATCGGGCGTCCTTGGCCTGGGCGAGGGCGTTGCTCATCAACTCCCAGGTGATCCCTTTGACCTTGATGTCCATCTGGAGCGCCGTGATTCCATCCCGGGTTCCGGCTACCTTGAAGTCCATGTCGCCGGAGTGGTCTTCCGCGCCTTGAATGTCCGTGAGGACAGCGCGCTGACCATCATCACCGGACACAAGTCCCATGGCGATTCCGGCCACCGGCGCCTTGATCGGCACACCGGCGTCCATCAGGCTCATCGTAGAACCGCAGACGCTCGCCATAGAACTGGAGCCATTCGAACTCATGATCTCGGAGACCACTCGAACGGTGTACGGGAAATCTTCCTGACTCGGAAGGACTGGTATAAGAGCACGCTCGGCCAGCATGCCGTGGCCGATCTCCCTGCGCCCGGTGAACATTCGGCCGGTCTCGCCGGTCGAGTAGGGCGGGAAGTTGTAGTGGTGCATGTAGCGCTTTTCGCTAACAGGCCCCAGCGTGTCCATTCGCTGGCGTTCGCCGGGCGAGCCCAGGGTCACGATAGATAGCGCTTGCGTCTCGCCACGGGTGAAGATTGCGCTGCCATGCGTCCGTGGAAGGTAACCGACCTCTGAGGAGAGGTCCCGCAGGTCCGTGAGCGCCCGACCGTCAGGCCTGCGACCGTCTTTAAGGATCGCTGACCTCACCGCTTCGGTCTCGAGCGTGTAGAACGCGGACTGGAGATTCTTCTCGTCGTGAGAATCCTTGAGGGCTTCCTTCAGGGTGTGGTTGATCTCTTCAAAGGCATCCTCTCGGGAAGCTTTGTCACCCGGCGCCGCCAAGGCATCAGAAATTTTCGTCCCCACCCATTCACGGGCGGCAGACTCCGCTTCGTCGGCTGCGGTGTCGGCCTCGACTACCCACTTTGTTTTGCCCACTTTGGCCTGAATCTCGCGAATCAGTTCAACGATCTCACCGTTGACTTCCTGCGCGAGCCTTAAAGCCTCGACGATCACGTCCTCTGAGACCTCTTTGGCACCGGCCTCCACCATCATGATGGCGTCTGCGGTTCCCGCTACGACCAGGTCTAGGAGGCTTTCCTCCTGCTCGGCGTAGGTCGGGTTGACCACGAGTTCGTCCTCGATGAGCCCGATCCGACAGGCGCCGATCGGGTCGTCGTACGGAATTTCGGAGATCGTCAATGCGGTGGACGCGCCGATGATACCGAGGATATCGGTCGGGTTCTCCATATCAACGGAGAGCGTGCTCGCGATGATCTGGACCTCGTTCTTGTATCCCTTAGGGAACAGCGGACGAAGTGGGCGGTCCGTGATGCGGGCCATCAGAGTAGCGTCGCTGCTCGGCCGGCCCTCGCGTTTGAAGAAACTGCCAGGGATCTTGCCCCGCGCGTACATTTTCTCTTCGTAATCCACGGTGAGCGGGAAGAAATCTTGCCCTGGCCGGGGTCGTTTTGACCCGCAAGCCGTAATAAGCATCATCGTGTCGCCGTAGCGCAGTGTTACCGCACCCCCGGCGAGGTTGGCTATTCGACCGATTTCGAACTTGAGCGTGCGCGCTCCGAATTCGATCTCAAAATTGGAAATCATGAACTGTCTAATCCCATCTTCTGGCCCAACTTCAGATTAATTTCTGCGGTAGGACCGGCCGGACTCTGTACCGGCTCCATGTGTTCGCCCGAAACAAATTTGCGTATTCGTTCCGGTTTTGGACTGTCCTGACGTCAGGACAGTCCTAAAAAAAGCACCTAGCTCACTGTTAGAGCGGTGCTGTCTGCGCTTACCTGCGCAGGCCGAGCTTTTCAATGATGGCGCGATAACGCCCCACGTCATTGCCGTTGAGATAACTCAGGAGCCTTCGCCGTTGACCGACAAGTTTCAAGAGGCCACGTCGTGTCGAGTGGTCGTGCTTGTGCTCCCTGAGGTGTTCCGTTAGGTCGGTGATCCGTCCCGTCAGGATCGCCACCTGGACTTCTACCGAGCCTTTGTCGGTATCGTGTCGTTGGTGTTCCTCGACTATCGCCGCTTTTGTCGCCTGGTCCAAGTGGTGGGTATCTCCTAGAGATTACGCAATTCGAATACCGAATAGCTCTGTATAAAGGACGTTTCGCTGGATGCCTGACCTTTTCGGGCGCTAATTAAGACTGAATTCCGCGTGGCGTAATCCATCATGCGCGTAGGCGACGAAAGTATAGCATGCAGGGCACTACGATTACTCTAACGTAAAGTACGTTGACGATTCGTGGGAGCTTATGGAAACGGTCCTGATTGTATTGCCGAAGTCATGAAGTTTTGTTGGGTGTGCCCAAGACTCAAACGAACTGGGGCGAATCACGCGACCGGATTTGGTCCCGCGTTTACCGTGTAAAAGCTGCAAGACCTTACTTGAGCTGTATCTAGTCCTGTACAGGGCGGCTCGACACTCTAAATCTACCTTGACACCCCTGAAGTGCCTGAGATACTGTTTGGCGAGTGCTCGCGCGGGCAAAAGACTCGCGTCCAAGCGCAAAATTTTTCTAGTGTGACCGGCCGCAAGACCCGCCGTTCCAAAAAGAAGAATGGCGTACCCGCCCGGGCTAGCGCCGAAACACCTCAAGGATGGAGGACGGGGCTCAATGAATTTACTCAAGCGCGGAAGAGGAAAACTAATCTTCCTTATGCTTTCGTCGGTTGCCGTTGTGGCGCTTGCCGCCTGCGCGGGTGACTCTGGCGCTCAAGGACCGCAAGGTCCTGCGGGGGAACCTGGTTTCCCTGGTAACGCAGGTCTATCTGGCGCCCCAGGAGTTCCTGGCGCCCCCGGTAACCCTGGTAGCGCAGGTTCACCTGGTGAACCCGGTGCACCTGGCGAAGCCGGTGCACCTGGCGAACCCGGTAATGCGGGTGCAAATGGCGCTAACGGAGCGCAGGGCATAGCCGGACCAGCCGGACCCACCGGTAGTAATGGCGCTAACGCCAACAACACGTCGCTGATCGTTGTTGGTGGATTCGTAGAATTGAAGGCGCTGACCGATACCACAGCCGATGTAATCGGCGCAGGTTTCCTTGGTACAGAAGTGGTCACGCTCCGTGTAACCACGGTCGGGGCTGACGGTCGCTTCGGCACCGCCGTTCTGGGCGAAGTAACCGCAAACGGTGCGGGTGCATTCTCGACCACCGTTACCCTTTCGGATGCGGCGTTCTCCGCCGGTTCGGTTCACACCCTTGACGCAATGGGTGAGGACAACAATGCGGCCGGAGCTTTCGCTGTCGTAGACAAGGTAGCGACCGACTAACTCGGGACTCATGTAGAGACTTAAACAGGCCCCGGCATCTGCCGGGGCCTGTTTTGCGTTCAGGCAGAAACGCCGAGCACAGGCATACGGGTCTGGCACGATCCTCGGAGCCAGGCGTATGCATCGTGGCCTGATGTGCGTCCAGCTATCGCTCGGTATCAGGGTGTTGTGTTATGCGGAACCGATTTTTGCATGAACGACCCCGCGGTAGACTGAGCTCGCCATCTACCTACTAAAAGATGATCCCATACCGCGATGGTGTCCGGGGGGTGACGGGGCAGCGCAGATCCCTAGTCAAATGGGTGATGACATGCTGTCACGACAGCGGACCCTTGAGAGGGCCGGAACTACCTGTGACGCCAGGATCTCTCTCAGGCGCTCTTGGATGCGCCTGCCTCTCGGATGACCCTTACCTGCCGGATACGACGACCTGTTGTCGACTCCACTGTCATCACCAGATTGCCCACGGACACACGGTCTCCGACGACAGGCATGCGGCCAAGTTCGAGATAGATCAATCCGCCAACAGTATCGAAACCGTCGCCTTCGATATCGGTATCGAACGTCTCGTTCAACGAGATTAACGCCAACCGCGCGTCTACCAACGACTCGTCGTCGTTGACCTTCTGAAGCTCCGGCTCTTCCTCGTCGAACTCGTCCTCGAGCTCGCCCACAATCTCTTCTACGAGATCCTCGTGCGTCACCAGCCCTGACACGCCGCCGTATTCGTCCACGACGATCGCCACGTTGACTCGATTGCGCTGGAACTCTTGCAAAAGGTGTTCGAGGAACTGCGATTCGGGGACGAAAATTGCGGGTCTGACCAGATCAAGGATGCTTTCATTGCTGTCTGGCTCAACGAGCTGTGCTCTCAGCAAATCGCGTGCGAAAATTATTCCAAGGACGTCATCAATCCGGTCCTGATATACCGGGATCTTTGAATATCCAGCACTGATCATGAGATCAGCGACTTCACGGCGGGTAGCCTCCGCCTCCGCGACAACCATGTCCACCCGTGGGCGCATGATCTCTCGGACGCGCGTAGTGTCCAGGTCCAGCACGCCCCGGATCATCCTCAGCTCTTCCACGTCCGTAGCCACACCGGCCGCCTCAAGGAGGTCCAGGTTTTGCTCGAACGCCACCGTGACCACGTCTTCTGACTTGTCGATAAACCCGACCGGCCCTGAAATTCTCAGGAGCAACGAACTCAAACCACGAATGCGCGTTATCGCCTCAAAAAGTCTCTCGATAGGCCGAACTGCCCTTTCGATACTGTTGCGGTCGGCGAACCGCATAGCGCCGGAGAGGATGTGGATCATGGCAAGGCCGCCGGCGATACCACCGGTTACGATCACGCCGCGTTGCATCTCCGTAAATACGGTCCCCCCAAGCGCCACGAACAACGCAGCGGCAGACACTACGAGTGATAGGTACACGACCGCACGAGACGCGACCGGCACAGCCGCGTTGTATGGAGTGACGCGAACGTCACCGCCGTTCCCAGCATTTTCGCCCTCAACCGGAGTTCTCAAGAGACGTATGCCCGGAGCACGTCTGGCGGCGACTCCAGCAACCAGAGAAACGACGATATATACGGCAATAGCGACGCCGAATACCACCCATCCGGTCAGGGTTTCGCTACTCATCGGCCTGTTCCTGTAGAGCCGTCGCCCGGTCGCAGGCAATTTCGACTCAAG
>CAUZKS010000013.1:0-17235 GCA_963580625.1 Dehalococcoidia bacterium
GCGCAGATTGTTTTCGAGGCCGCGGCCAAGGGAGACGCTCTTGGCAGAGAGATTGTTGAGAGCGTGATCGACGCCGTCGCCACCGGATTTGCCGACATCCTCAACACGCTCGACCCGGAATACCTCGTTGTGGGAGGCGCCGTAACCGGCAGTCTGCAGCCTTACTGGGACGACTTGAAGACTCTGGTTGAAGATAAAGCCCTGCCGCACTTCAAGAACAGCGTGCCGCTTTACGTTTCGCCACTTGGCGATGATGTCAGCCTCGTTGGGGCGGCCGCACACGCCTTTGATCTTGCTGACTTACGATCTGGCTAAGAAGTAACAAACCGGATGCAGGTACTGGACTACGGTCGCTCTTTCGTCACATCCCTCTCGCAGGGTGGTCGATTTCAAAACAACGCGCGGCTTTAGGTGGAGTCAAGAACCACGATCACCGATACACGTTCGGGTCAGTCCACCCGGTACCTGTTCTTCGCCTCCTGCAAATCGAGGCACTTTCGCTCCACAGAACCTGTTCTATCGGAATAATTACGACTTCAACGATATCTTTCCCGATCGGAAGTACGCGGTCTTCCGGACCTAGTTAAGCCACACGTCGCTCTTTCGTGATGGGGGCTTCTGGGATGGGGCGGTGCTTGGAGATGTTGAAGCGATTATCCGGGCGCCGATGCCAGCTGCGGCTCTGGTTGGACGCGTCGATCTGACATCAGATAACGAATCACTTCGGGCCGAGATTGAGTTCCCGATCAAGACGATGAATGCAAACGACACCCACTGGCAGTGGCAGGTGGACAGCCGTCCAATAGCGCTGCCCCCGGCGTTCGTTGCGTATAACGCGGTCAACTTTGCCGAATTCGCCGTGCAGCAACCGGTCACTTCGCCAGAAACCGGCTCGTCAGTAACGCACTACAGTCGGCCTATAGCGATCCCTGCAAAGACAAATGTGATAGCCATCGGGTGGCGGGGCATGATCACCTTAGACGCCTGCCCTTCGAGGCCATCCCAACACGAGCCCCCTAACCGTCGTTGGGATCCAGGTCCTCGTCCGTGATCGTCATCGGATCGTCGTCCCAGTCTTCTTCTTCGCCTACCCAGTCCAGGCTGGTATCACGTTCACCCGGTGAGTGGAACCCCTGCACTTCAAGATCAACGTCGTCGATGTACAGGTTCTCTTCGTCCTCTGGCAGGAACGGATCAGCTTCCTCGGTCACCTCTTCGACCGTTTGCGGTTTGTCTTCGAACATAGACATATCTTCGACGTCGACGTATCTGAGCGACTCTTTCGCCGCCTCTACGACGGCCGGTTCGGTACTTGATAAGAGGTTCCTGAGCGTCCGCTGTGCCTGGGTTCCACCGATAAACCCGATCGCCCGGACGGCCGCCGTCTGCACCTCGATGTCCGTGTCGTCCATCAACTCCATCAGGTGCCCGAGATGCTCCTCGTTTCCGAGGTTCCCGAGGGCGATGGCTGCCTCAAACCTGCAAGAGGCGTCGGCATTGTCCAGCTCTTCCACGAGGATCTCGGTCCACCTAGGACTACAGTTGCGGCCCATCGCGTGGATGGCCGATTCACGCATATGGGTATCTTCTTCCTCGTCGTCCTGGCCTTCTTCGTAGGCGATCTCGATGTATGCCTCGATGGCCTCGCCCTGGAATATCGCCAGGGCTTCCAGCGCACGACGGCGCACGTCAGAAGTCTCCAACTCATCGTTGAAGCTCTCGGTCAACATCGCCTGTAGATCAACCGCCTGGCGCGGCGGGACCTTGTCCTCGTGTGCCAGCGTTGCTATACGTGACAGACCGAGCGCGGCGGCAATCCGGACATCTTCCGAGTCGTCGTTCCGCAGCATACGGAGGAGGATTCGTAATAGAGATTGGTGGGTGCTCTCGGCGAGACCGGTTACCGAGAGTGAGCGCGTCACATCGTCGTCTGAATCCAGTCCCTCGATGAAGATCGAGTCAAACTCCATCTGGAGGTCGCCCTCGATCAGCGAGGTCAGGCGCGCGTAAAGATCGCGGATCTGTTCAGGATTCCAGAAGCTCAAATACTCGGTGAGTTCCTGGGCGTCTGATTTGTCGATCCCGGACAACTCGGACAGAGTCGAGTAGGGGATCGTTTCAGCGTCTTCGACTTCTTCCGTCTCTTCTTCGATCTTATGTAGAAATTCGGGCAGTCCCAAGTCGGATTTCCTTTGCAGCCCATCCTGTGTGGCCGGTAGCCTAGCCTGCCGCCGCCACCTCTACTCCAAGGCATCGGATCGCCGGAGTGCGCAGGCTGCCGTAGACCCATTCAGCTTTGTCAGAGACCGCCTCCAACTTGCTCAGAGCGTCGTACACATTGCCGGAGATCATCGTGTCCTTGATGCGGCCCACGATCTTTCCATCTTCAATCTTATATCCAAGCGAGACGTTGGCCTTGAAATCGCCGCCCATTTCGTTGCCCTGTCCGGCTCCGAGCAGGCGTTCGACCACGATGCCCTCTTTGATGCCAAGGAACAGATCGTCGTACGGCGTGTCGCCGGGCGCTACGTCCAGGACGCTGGTCCCTGGGCCCGGGAGCGTGGAAAGCCCGCGTCCCGCCGCGCCGGTGCTTGTGGCGTTCATTCGGCCTGCCGTCTGCAGGTCGTACAGGAAGTTGCTCGCAACGCCGCGGTCGATTAACGCCATGCGCCGACTCGATATGCCTTCGTCGTCAAATGGGCGACTGCCGATAGCACCGTCTATTGTCGGATCGTCAAAAATAGAGATCCGCTCGTCTATCACTCTCTCGCCGAGCCGATCTCCGATTGGAGAGCTACCGGTCATGACAGATTTGCCGTTAAACCCGCCAAGAAGAGGCCTGAGGAGTGCCGCCGATACCCCACGTGGCGTGAAGATAACGGGAACCTGGCCGGTCGGTGTATCGGCGGTGTCACGCGCCCATTCGAGCTGTTGGACCAAAGATTCGATCATCCAGTCGGTGTCCGTGAACATTCGGGAAGCGCCAAAGCCTTCCCATACGGACAACATGTCGTCTCCACGGACCAGCTCACCGCCAAATCCGACCGAGTAGGAGGTCTGCGGGAAAGCCACATTTAACCCGGCCGTGTTGACCAGACTCTGCCTGTGCACGCCGCGCGAAACGCTGGCCGAGCAGTTCAATTCAGGCCAGTCCTTGCGGACGGCGTCGATCAGCGTCTGGCCGGTCTGGACCATCGCATCGAAAGTTAACGACTCGATGGTCTCGTCATATATCTGGACCTGCGGATAATCCCCGGGACCCGGCAACTCAAATGAAGCCTCAGCGCCAAACGGCGTCAACTCTTTGACACGCGCCGGCAGTTCGCCTTCTGCCACAGGATCGGTTGTTGCGGACAGGCCCAGCCTGCCGTCATGTATGACGCGTAAGGCAGCTCCGGACGTGTCACGCCGGGTAGCCTCTTTCAGCCGATTCGCTTCGAAACGAATCGGTTGGCTCTGGCTGGTGATCCGGTAGATCTCGGCCTGGTCAAATCCGGCATCTTTTGCGTTCTGTAGAAGATCGGCCACCGGCTAAGCTCCCGAGACAAGACAGTTTTGGATTCGAATATGCGGACTCCCGTTGGAGACCGGAAGGGGACTCTGCCCCGCCTTGCCGCAACCGCCACCCTGGTTCATGCCAAGATCGTTGCCGATTCCGTCGATCTGGTGCAGCGTTTTGAACACGTTTCCAGACAACTTCACCGGGCGCACCATCTCCTCGATTCGCCCGTTCCGGATCCTGTACGCCTCGCCGGACGAGAAGGTGAACATCTCCATCTCCGTCATTCCGCCGTACCAGTTACGGACATATACACCGTCGTCGACGCCTTCAAGCAGGTCCTCAAACGAAGCATCGCCCGGTTCAATGACCGTGTTGGTCATGCGGACTATTGGCGGGTGGTTGAAGCTAATGGCCCGGGCGTTGCCGGAAGGTGTTTCGTCCATCTTTGCGGCGGTCTCACGTGAGTGCAGCCGACCTACAAGTACGCCGTCCCGGATGAGGTCTGTGCGTTTGGTTGGCGTACCTTCGTCGTCGTACTCCATAGAGCCGCGCAGGCTCGGGATGGCGCCGCCGTCGACGATGTTCAGGTGCGGCTGGCCGAATTGCCGGCCAAGCACCATGATCTCTTTGAGTTGATCGCTCTCGTAAACGTGATCCGCCTCCGACAGGTGGCCGAACGCCTCGTGGGCGAACACCCCTGCGAGCACCGGATCCAGGATCACGGTGCGCTCGCCGCCCTCGATTCCGGGCGCCTTGAGCAGGTCAACGGCACGCTTTCCAACGGCGCGTATCTCATCATCTAACCCTTCGATAAGGCTGAAATCGCCGAGACTTCCGATTGAGAACCCGGCTTGCTGCACATCGCCGCCGTCTCGGGCGACTGCTGCGATGTAGCAGATTACGTGGACGAACTCCTGGTCGACTGCGGCACCCTCGCTGTTCACGTAGTGGACTCGTCTGCGGTTATCGCCGTAGATCACGGTCGAACTCTGGATGCCAGGGGTAGACCAAATCAGATCATTGTAGTGATCCATCCGGTCTTTCTTGTCGGATAGAGAAATGTTGCCGGGGTCGTTGACCAGCACTGGCGGCACATCGGCTACCCGTGGCTCGGTCTCCGCAAGAGTCGTCTTTTCGCCGCCAACAGCACGTGCCTGTTCGACGGCCAACTTTACGCGAGACTTGAGGTCGTCGGTATCGTTGAAGCTGACAAACCCCCACCCTCCCTTCACGGCGGCCCTTACGGAACCCCCGCGGCCGGAGGTGCGACCGATCTCTTCGATCTCTCGCGCCCTGTACTGGATTCGTGACGAGTCTGATTCTTCTAGGCGGATCTCTACGAAGTCCGCCCCGTGCCCTGTGAGGGCGTCTTGCATCTGATCGCGGATGGTCAATGTTTTAGTGCTCCGGGCCAAAATTGGCGTCCAAAACGAAAGGCCCCCAAACAATATCAGCATAGGGAGCCTCATTCGCAATGATAGCAGCGGGCGTAGACGCCCATGGGGCGGACGAATCCCTGAACCGTCGTGCCCGTTGGCGTAAGAATGACGAAATCTGTCGCGCTTGCGACTCACCTCCAAACTTCCTTTGAACGATTGGCCCCCAGGGAGAAGGCTTCCAATTGCCCACTCCTAATGCAGGCGGTGGTTAGCGTCTGGCGACAGCGCTCGTTCTAAACCGACTCCCCGTCCACGATTACCTGCACCTTGGCCTTTTCGTCATAGAAGCACAGGTGGTCGGCAATCTTCGACGCTTCGGGTAGAGGTGCAGACACCTGCCATACGTAGTCGGTAAACGACTCATCGCCTGCGGTTACGCTCCAATAGCGTGCCGGGCCCTTGTAGGGGCACATCGTGCTCGTATCGGTGGGCTCTAGTGCAGACATATCGACGTCGATCGAGGGTATGTAATAGCGGGTCTTGTGTCCGGTTTCGAACAGAAGGATGGGGTTGCTCGTGTCCGCCACCTTCACGCCGTTTACAAGCACCTCAACGTGACGTGAACTGGTCAGGCAGTCGATGCGGGTGTACGGATCGCGGGCGTGCTGGAAGATCTGTTCATCTTCCTCGTACCAAGCGTCCACGCGATCCCAGTAAAATGCCACGTAATCGGTGATGTCCGGGCACTCGTCGATCGGGGTTGGGTAGTTCCAGACGGCGTCCTCTGACACCTGTCCATTGACGTTGATAGACCAGTACCTGGCCTCACCCTTCCACGGTCAGGTGGTGCCGTGATCGGTCGATTCCAGCAGGTCCATTCGTACGTCGGCGGTTGGGAAGTAGTAGACGGGACGGTGACGGGTTTCAAACATCAACTGCGCGTTGGTGCTGTCTGCGATCACCTCGCCGTTGTACATCACACGCAGGCGCCGTTCCGTTGGTTCGATAACTACGCCGTAATACTTGGGATCAACACCCGGGCCTTTGACTGCCTGCATGGTTCACCTCTAATTTGAACGTCTTCCGGATGGCGAGCATACGCCAGTTTCGGGATCTAGTACTGCCGGTCTCAGTCGTCTCGTGGGCCTAGGGCTCCGGCATGTGGCAGGTCTTCGGCGAGGATCGATCCCAGCTTCCCGGCTACACGGCCTCGAACTACTCCATCCCGGCCACGGGACGATCCTTGGGCGCGCTGGCATAAGCGCCCCGAAAATCGCGGAACGGTCCATCACGCCACTCAAGCGCAGCCTTGAGGCCTTTTTCCTGAACCCGGCGGCGCCACTCTGAAGCGGCGGAGCGTGCCGAGGAAAGGGCCTGGATCTCGGTGCCGGAGTGCAGCGCTTCTCGGATGCCCATTGTTTCGTACTGGCGGTTCACCGCCCGCTTGGAGTACATCAGCATCTCGTTGTCGATGTGCGCCATGCGACGGGCGAATGTCTCTGTAAAATCGCCGAGCTCTTCTTTCGGAACGGCGTAGTTGGCCCACCCGGCCGTTACCATCTCGGTACCCGAGATCGAGTCGCCGATATACGCGAACTCCCGCGCTTTGGCCGGCGACATGAACCATGGCGTCCACATCATGTCCATCGTGGTCATCGCCCGCACCGGCGGATAACCGATCTGAGCGTCCTCGGCCACAATACGGAAGTCGCATACCGTGGCTAGCTCGGTGCCACCGGCGAGACAATGGCCCTGGATCTGGGCGACGACCGGTTTCGCCAGCTCCCAGATAATCCAGTTAGTCATGACCACGCTGCGCGCCCACTGGTTGTCCCCTGGGTGGGTGGTCCCGGTGTCCGGCAAGCCAGACCGGCCGGACAGCTCAGAATTACCTTCTGCCCGCGCCTGGGACAAGTCGTATCCGGCAGAGAAAGAGCGCCCGTTGGCGCGCAAGATGATGACGCCGACCTGATCGTCATGCTCGGCCTCGCGCATGGCGTCCATCACTTCCGAGCGTAGGGTGTTGGTCAGCGCATTTAGCTTCTCGGGTCTATTGAGGGTGACGTAGGCCAGTCGGCCATCGGTCTCGTATTGGATCTGGCTGTACTGGCCCAAGATGCTCTCCCCTGATGCGAAAAATGATTGCACGAAACTTGTCTGAGAGGCACAAATTCCATCAATCGCGCTTTGATGTCAAACCCGTGGCCTCATGCAACGGATTGACCAGATCTAGGTTAAGGATCGCGGGTTGGCTCGTTCGAACATCGTGTAGATCAACGCCTCCTGATTGGGTCTGATGTACTCTCCACCCCCGCCACCTGCCATTTTGGCCTCAGCGGCCACTACCTCAAACACCAGCATATGTTTCTTACGAGTGGTCTATCGTGGATGGAATGATCATATTTTGTGAGTGGATACCCACACGCGGTGGATATTCGCTGACCGCCCCGGAGTAGGGCGTCAGACAACAGGAGATACGAGATGGTGCAACCGGCGAACACCGAGACCACATATGAACCCGTTGTTGGCTGGCCTGCCGTGCCGCATGGCATATTTCTGCATGAGGCCGCTTCAGTTGGCGTGGACTCGCAAGATCGCGTTTACGTTTTCAACCGCGGGCAGTGGCCGATGATTGTCTTCGACAAAGAGGGCAACTTCCTAGATGCGTGGGGTGCAGATGAATTCAACAGGCCCCACGGCGTTTCGTTTGATGCCAACGACAACATGTACCTGGCTGACGACGCCAACTTTGTGCAGAAGCGTACACCGGACGGCGAGGTGCTGATGACGCTGGGCGAACGTGGCGTGGAGAAGCCACGCCACACCGGCGAACCATTCAACAGTCCGACCCACGTTGCGATCGATCCCCGCAATGGGGACTGGTTCGTGTCCGACGGATATCGCAACTCATCCGTTCACCGGTTTGACGCGGTCGGTAAGCACATTATGTCGTGGGGAGAATCGGGCAGCGGCCCCGGCCAGTTCGCCCTGCCGCACAACATCTGCATGGTGGGTAAAGACCGCGTGCTGGTGGCTGATCGTGAGAACTATCGGCTGCAGATGTTCACGGTGGACGGTGAGTTCATCCTGGAGAAGCGAGTTCACAAGCCGCAGGCGTTGTTCGCCGGGACGGGTGACGATACGAACATTTATGTGGCAGAGGGTCGACCGCCACTGGTGATGGAGGGAGTGCTCCGCCTCGGCAAGCGGGTCGCCGTGCTGGACCGTGATTTGAACGAGCTGGTGAGTATCGGTAACGAGATGTCGGGGCAGGCGCCAGATCAGTTTATCTCGCCGCACGCGATGGCGGTTGATTCCGAAGGCTCGATCTACGTCGCAGAGGTGTCGTACAACGGACTTGGTTCGCGGCTTGACCCGGTACGCGAGGTCGTCAGCCTGCGGAAGTGGCGACGTACCGATACGAATGGAGCGGCCGGACAGGGCTTGTCGGGGCGAGCGCTTGAGCAGTACATCAAAGGTTTGCGGAACGATGGCCCGGGTGGCGGCGCGCCGGTGAACAGTCCGTACGGTTAGTGCGCGGATTCGTCCCCAGGTTCGGTTCCCATTCAGTAGTCGATGCCTGCGATGACCGGCGCGTCTGATCCACGCTGTTTGATGGCCCGCATGTTGCTGATGAGGTCTGCCGATTCCAGTAGTTCAGACGGCGCTTTCTCGCCGGTGACGATCACGTGAAGGAGTGAATCTTTACCGGAGAGGGTTTCGGAAACCTGTGCTCCGGATAACCAACCTTCAGCTATCGCATCAAGCAATCCTTCAAGTACCAGCACACCCTCCTGAACGATTGACACGTGGCGGACCGCCTTGCTCCAGAGTTCGACAGCAGCATCCTCGGTTGGTGCATCAATCACGTGTGACGGGATGCCCAGTTTTTCAAGGGCCAGGTCGTCGCCTGATGGCTCGCCTTTCGGGGCCTGCTTGAACCTCATGTGGCGGACCGACAGCCCTCGTCCGTTGGCGCGGAACAGCACGCCGAGTCCTGCGATTTCCTTGGTCGCGCCGGGGCCGTGATACACAACCAACATTCCCTTCCGCGTCGGCGCTGATTTTTCTGGGCCATCTGGCGTGACGGCAGGATCGTCTCTTGGAAATTCGTCGGCCATAGTTAGAAATCCAATCCCGGCTGCGCCTTGATGCCCTGGTCTCGGTAGGGATGCTTGATGTCTTCCATCTCCGTCACCACATCAGCGATGGCGACAAGTTTCTCGTGGGCGTCACGCCCCGTGACAACTACGTGTACATGAGATGGACGGTTGGCGATCGTGCTTGCCACCTCGTCTGCGTCTAGCCAGCCGTACGTGACCGGGTATGTGGCCTCATCAAGAATGATCAGGTCCGTTTCGCCAGCCTCAATTGCCGTCTTGCAGTGCGCCCACTGGTCGACCGCAATAGCCGTCGTCTCATCCATGTCCTTTGATAGCCAGGTGAACCCGTCGCCTCGTGATTCGATCGAAATGCCGACCTTCTCGGCCGCCCGGTGTTCACCAAATCGTGCGCCGGTGTGCTTCAGGAACTGGAACATTTTCACGCTCTTGCCCTGCCCCCACGCCCGCACCATTAGACCTAATGCTGCCGTGGTCTTTCCCTTGCCGTCGCCCGTATGGATGATCACAAGGCCCTTCGGAGGCTGTGGATCGGTCATTGTTGATTCTCCCGAGAACTATTAACGATTTCCTGGGTGCCTTGATTATTTTGGGCGAGGCCAGATAATCCAGTCACAAGTGCTTCCAGATCAGACCATGCGGCGACCGGAGACAGCTGCTCAAACAAAGCCGTCGCATCGCCGTCTGTGAAGTCGCGACCGGCGATCGGCTCCAAGGTTGCGAGGACGATCAGCGACGCTTCTACGAGCGCCTCGAGTGAGCGCAGGTTGCCCGATCCAAACGCTACATCGCTCAGCACGGCGACTTCACTCTCCCGAATCAAGCGAAGGTGTTCGTTGTGGGCTGCGGAGTCGATATCTCCGAACGCCTGTACAGGTACGAATTCGATACCTAGCGACTCGGCGGCGGACCGGTCCGTGTCGCCGTTTGCGAGGGGGCCCGCCGTCACGACGAACCCGGCTTCGCACAGTTTGTACATCAATCGAGCGCCCGTCCCGCCGCCGCAAACAACGTGGACCCGTGTCCCAGCGCCGGCGCTAATCCCGACCGAACCCGCCTCCATGACGGAGATGCCGAGCACGCCGCTCGCTGGGTCTGAAGACACGATGGCCCTCACCCCGAAAGCGGCCTCGATGTTTTTTGGGGTAAGCACGTCTGCAGGAAGCCCTTCAGCCACTACGACGCCCTTGTTGAGCAACACCAGTCGATCGCAAAAACGTGCCGCCAACGAGAGGTCGTGGACCGCCGCCACCGCCGTCATGCCATCATCCACCAGCCCGCGAACGATGTGGAAGAACCGCGCCTGGTGATTGATGTCCAGGTTGGAAGTAGGCTCGTCTAGTAGCAGCAAGCGTGGCTCCTGAGCCAGCGCCCGTGCCACGAACACACCCTGGCGCTCCCCTCCGGATAACGTCTCCAGCGTGCGATCGGCCAGTGCGCCCGCTCCTGCCGTATCAAGCGCTCGCCGCACCGCGTCGCGGTCCACCGCCCGTTCCGATTGCAGCCGCCCCATATGCGGATAGCGGCCCATCATGACCACCTCCAGGGCAGTAAATCCTTGCGCCAGCGGAGCAAGCTGGGCGACGTGAGCGATCGATTTCGCGCGTTGGCTTGTGTCCATCCGGCGTACTTCGTCGCCGTCCAGCAGCACTGTGCCGTCACGTGCCTTGAGCAGACCTCCGATGGTTCGGAGAAGCGTGGTCTTGCCGGCCCCATTCGGGCCTACCAGGCCTACCAGCTCTCCTTTGTTAGCATTCAAATCGACCTGGTCAAGCAGGCGCGCAGCATCGACCTCGTATATAACATCGCGTGCTTCGAGTCGTCGTTCCGTGCGCTCTACGGTGTCCGTCATGAAACTACTCTGTCTGGTTACCTGCCCCAACTATTCAGAAGGAAAACTGAATAGTCCAAAGGTCGTGTCCGCTAGTTCCTCAGGCCACAGATCCCGGGCCAGTTCTTCCGCCCCCCTGAGATTCCAGAACGATAGCGTCGTAAAGTATTTGGGATCGGCCATAAACACCCTGCCGTCCCTGATGGCAGCGACGCTTGCCAGCGTTGGATTGGCCAGCATGGCGTCTCGGAACTCTTCACCGCCGAACTGCACCGGTTGCGGTATGAAGATCACCTCCGGGTCCATGGCGATCAGGCTCTCGTAGCTGATAATCGGGTTGTTCTCCAAACCCGCTTCTGCCGCCACGTTGATCCCGCCTGCGATGTTGATGATCTCGCCTTCGGTGGATCCGGCACCGGCAGTGTAGAGCGAGTCCCCGTACACCGTCACCGAAAGTACTCGTACGCGCTCAACTTCAGGCTTGCTCTCCCATACGGATCTGAGGCTGGCCTCACGCTTTTCAACCTCTTCAACTACTTCCACTGCGCGCTCCTCTTCGCCGTACGCGTAGCCCAGTAGCATGATGTCCTGGTGCCGTCCGTCAGCGTCGTTGTGCAAGTCCGTCTGCAACACAACCATGCCTACGTTTTCCAGCGCTTTGATAAGTTCAAGCGATGTGAACGGCGAAGCGATGACGATATCCGGCGTCTGAGCGACGATCACCTCGGCGTCTGATGTGATCTCCGGGAGACCCTCGGCAAGGTGAGCTACGTTGGACTGGTCCGGGTTCTGGGTGTAGATGTTGGTGGCGACTACACGATTCCGTGGGACCAATGCATAGGTGACCTCGTCGTGGCCCAGTGAGATCGTCACTATCCGCCCCGGCTTTTCGAGGATCGTCACAGGACCGTTCATCCCGTTTACATCACGCGGCCAACCAAGATTGGTCGGATCGATGATTCCTCCAACGCCTACCAGCGCGCCTTCAACGTCGGCGTCGGAGCGACAGGCCGCCAACACAAGCATGGCAGCGAGCAACCCGGCGACAATCGCCAATGCGCCCTCTCCGAACCAGGCCCGGCTAGGGCTGTTTATCGATCCGCTTTTCACAGTCTTTCCTCCGGTGTTAGGCCTGTTCACGCGCAATTCAATTAGCCGGTTCACAATGAGGACACACGTCTGCTGTGTCGTAGTAGCAGGAACAAAAAGAAGGGCGCGCCGATGAAGCTGGTGATGATCCCGACACGTAACTCGGCCGGTGAAATGACGGTTCGTGCGATCTCATCTGCCAGCACAACAAATACCGCTCCGCCGAGGGCGCTGAGGGGTATAAGGACCCGGTTGTCCGGCCCAAACACCAGCCGGAGCATGTGCGGGACGATCAAACCGACGAATGCGATCATCCCGCTGACCGCCACGGCGACGCCGGTGATCAGGGACGCCGCGGTAAGTAACATTGGCCGGACCACACGCACGTTGACGCCCATCGACCTCGCGTCGTCGTCGCCCATCATCAGCAGGTTGAGATCCCTGGCGAACGCGACGATCACACCACCGCCCACGAGGATCAGTGGTCCGGATAACCACACGTGGTCCCAGGATCGAGAGTCGAGCCCGCCGGCGAGCCAGAAAAGGATGCCCCTGAGGGTGCCCTGTTCTGGCTCGGCGATGATGACGAGCGTGATTAGCGCGCCCATGAACGCGCTCACCGCCACACCGGCGAGGATCAGCGTGGCTACGGAGAATCGGCCGCTTGCGATCGCGATCGCATACACAAGAAAGGCCGTGCCGATTGCACCGCCCAGCGCAAACAGGGGCAGGGCGAGGAAGAACAACGATGATGCGCCGGTGGCGATGGCGATCACAGCCGCGGCTGCTCCACCGGACGCAACGCCGATAGTGCCGGGATCAGCGAGTGGGTTGCGGAAAAGGGCTTGCATAGCGGCACCGGCAACCCCGAGCGCCATGCCGACAAGTGCCCCGACGACGATTCGCGGTATGCGAATCTGCTCGACAACCAGCTCCTCGGTGTGGTTGTAATCGGCCAGGTGTAGTCCGGTGGGTTCCACGATTATTGACACAACATGCGACACCGGTATGTCCAGCGGTCCGGTGCTGAGTGACAACAGGATTATCGCTATCAATAGAGCGGTCAGGACGGCGGCGCCCGCAGTCAGGCGTGTGCCGAGCGCGGCTTCACGAGGTGGTCTGAGTCGGGTCACAATTCCAAGCGCCATGTCCGAGCGGTCATCCCTTCAGCATTGGTCTTACTTGCTTCAGGGGAACCCGTTGGCGCGCACTTCTGCGGCCTCATCGAGCTGGCTTGTGCCGATTCCATCTCTGGAAAAACCCCAACAATTACTCGCTGGGATCTTGGCAGCAAAGCCGATGGCGACAATGATTCTGATAAAGATTCAATGCCGACGGACCCCCTGGTGAGCGAGGAGCAGTCCGTCGTCTGACCTGGCAGGTCTCCTGGCTTTCGGGGGTTGATTCCCGATTCACAGTGGCGCTACCGCAGCGGCTTTTCACCGCCTTCCCTATTCTCCCCTGACATGATATCGGGGGCACCGGGTCGGACGAATTTTCAGTTTTCTAACAGGGAAACGACTCTAGCGGAACCGAGACAGCGGGTCAACGAGGGCGGTGAAGGGGCGGCCGTAAGGTGGCAACACGTTCATCTGCCGTTTCGACAATTCACCCGTCATCCCCACGCAGGTGGGAATCCAGTGCTGTGCGAGTACGTTCGTTTTCGCGGCCAGAGGCTCGTGAACTATCACGTGATCGCCGTTGGTCCCTGAATTTAAAACATGTAGTTGACATGCGTTTCCTGGATCTCCGACAACTCGGGAATGACGGATAGTGCGAGCGGTTTAGATTTCTTCGTAGGCACTCATATTGCATCGGCCCGATCATTTGGAAGGCCAATGTGTCGCCCCACGTCCCTACTTCCAGCCCAACGCCTCGCCGTGAGTCATTGAGAAAAACGCGTCCGGCGCCTGTCCCCATTCGTGCAAGTCCGCGCCGATCTCCGCCAGTTCTTTGGACGTTGAAATCCCGGTCTCAACCGCGACCGTGGCGATGTTCGATTCCTGAATGCGAGACCACCAGAGATCGCCCCACTGCGCCGTCGTCTCCGCGTCTCCAAACGACCAGGCGACCGCACCGATTTCCATCCCTTCCAGCCCCAAAGGCTCCAGCATTGAACGCAGTCGACGACCCATGTCCGGGTCTCCGCCATTTCGGATGGCGACCTCGTCGTAAATCTCCAGAAAACGGTCCGTTGCTGATGTTCTTGGCCAGAAGATTGCCGTGTCCCAGTCGACCTCGGTGATGCCTATCACCCCGCCCGGCGCCAACACCCGGACCGCTTCCTGCAGAGCACGCTCGGGGTCCGATAGATGCTGCAACACCTGGTGAATGTGCGCTGCTTCAAATGACCCGTCTGAGAACGGCAGATCATAAGCATCGGCGATCTGATACTCGAGATTCTTGATCCCGGCATCGACGGCGTCGGCGCGCGCGCGGGCCAGCGCCGTCTCAGACGTATCTATGCCCACTGCCCTCCCAGGACCAGTCGCCTTCGCGAGGCCGGCGGTAATACTGCCGGGGCCGCACCCGATATCGAGCAACGACATCCCGGGTTTTAGATGGGGCAGTAGATAGGCCGCGTTCTGCTTTGCGCTTCGCCTCGCGTGCTCATCCACGACAACTGGATGGTGTCCGTGCA
This sequence comes from Dehalococcoidia bacterium, assembly GCA_963580625.1. Lineage (GTDB taxonomy): Bacteria > Chloroflexota > Dehalococcoidia > Lucifugimonadales > Lucifugimonadaceae. Next base: position 14,564 of record CAUZKS010000013.1, read on the forward strand.
TGTAAGCCTCACGGCCGTTTTCGTTCATACCCGTCGTATGCCCCTGTGGTGGATACCGTCATATTTCCCAACAGATTGGCAGAAAACCGTAACGGAAAACCAACCGTTTGGTGGCAATCTGGTGTAGAAAAGGGGACGTTTGTAAAATTTTTCACTTGCTGCCGGTATGTTAATGGAACAGTTGCGAAATCCGGGCCAGATCCGTACGGAAATACTGGCCGGTCTGACCGTCTCGCTTGCCCTCGTCCCTGAAGCGGTTGCTTTCGCCTTTGTGGCCGGAGTTCACCCGCTTGTCGGGCTGTATGCCGCGTTCATCGTCGGATTTATCACATCCCTGACCGGTGGCCGTCCCGGGATGATTTCCGGCGCTACCGGCGCGCTCGCCGTCGTAATGGTCGCACTTGTAAGCGACCACGGCGTCGAAATGCTGTTCCTCACGGTGATCCTTATGGGGGTCATACAGATGGCCATCGGGGCGCTGAAACTCGGCGGCCTGATCCGTATGGTTCCGTTCCCGGTCATGCTGGGATTTGTAAACGGCCTTGCGATCGTCATCTTCCTTGCACAACTTGAGAGCTTCAAAGTCGAGAATCATGATGGTTCCGAGTCGTGGTTGGCGGGAAGGGATCTCGGGATCATGCTCGGGCTGATCGCACTCACGATGGCGGTTATTTATCTGGTCCCGAGGCTCACCTCAAAATTTCCGGCCGCGCTCGCCGGAATACTGGTCGTCTCAGCCATCGTGATCTTCGGCAACGTCGACACCCCGACCGTTGGTGATCTCTCAAGTATTTCCGGTGGATTGCCGTCTCTCAGCGTCCCGGACGTGCCGTTTACGTTTGAGACCCTTGGCATAATTCTGCCGTTCGCCCTGATTCTGGCCGGCATCGGGCTGATGGAATCCTTGCTGACACTATCGTTGATCGATGGCATCACGGAGACGAAGGGTCAAAAGAACCGTGAATGCATGTCACAGGGCGCCGCCAACATCGTCACCGGTTTCTTCGGCGGCATGGGCGGATGCGCCATGATCGGCCAGAGCATGATCAACATTAAGTCCGGCGCTCGATGGCGTATGTCCGGCGCCGTGTCGGCGATCCTGTTGCTCGTCTACATCCTCTTTGCATCGTCGCTCATCGAAAGAATTCCGATAGCAGCCCTCGTTGGCGTGATGTTTATCGTCGTGATCGGCACCTTCTCCTGGTCCAGTTTGAGGATCATTCGGAAAGTGCCTCTCTCAGACGCGCTGGTCATGGTTCTCGTCTCTAGCGTTACCGTCGCCACCAACCTTGCGATCGCCGTGGTCGTGGGTGTGATCGTTTCCGCCCTGGTTTTTGCATGGAACTCTGCCCGCTCAATCTACGTGGTGGCGGAAGATGCTGATGCAGAGGACGGGGAGCAGCCTTATCGTCGTACTTACACGCTCCACGGGCAGCTCTTTTTCGCCTCGGTAAGCACGTTCCGGGAGCTGTTCAACCCGGCCACAGACCCGGCCGAGGTGACGATCGATTTCCAGTACTCACGGGTATGGGACCACTCCGGGATGGAGGCGATTGTTGACCTGGCGTTACGCTACGACCGTTCCGATCGACAGTTGCATCTCCTGCACCTGAGTCAAGACTGCCAACGGATCCTTGAGAAGGCGAATGTCATAGTCGCATCAGACCCGGAAGCTGACCCCTTATATAAGGTGACGGTAACCGGAGTGGGCGGGACCAGCGGCGGCCATTAAGGTGTCCGTTGGCCCCTGTTCCTGATGCTTCCGAGGAGTGGGTAAGGACGAGCGGCGGACGTATTGCCATACGCCCCTTCGGTGGCGTTTACGAAGAGAGTTATCGTGCTGCCTTCTCTTCTGATCGGGAGAGGAATCAGGTAAGGGAGTTGTCGCTTGAAAAGCGGCAAAGGCCGAGCGCGTTATTGCACGAATCTGGTCCTCCGAGAGGCTCAGGACACTCGCGAGTCCAGAGCAAGCGCCGCCACTAAGGCGTCTTAGCAAGTGCGTCCCGCCGCTAGTGCCGTACACGCGGCCCGAAGTGCCCGCCAGCTGCGTAATGCTCTGGCGTCGGCAGTGGAACAACCGGACCTTCCCCTGTTTCTGACCGCCATGTAACAAGCCGAGCCCGCATCTCCGTAATCACGTCTGCATGAGAGGGATCAGCAGCCACGTTTGTGAGCTCGGCCGGATCCGCCTTAAGGTCGTACAACTCGTCGCGTTCCACGGATGCAGATAGTGGATCGTGCACGTACTTCCACCGAGTCGTACGGACCATACGCCGATCGCCTTCCGCCTCACGCCACTGGAGGCTTCCGATCAGCGTTTCGTAACCATAAGGTTCGGGCATCGCCTCCAGGTCCGACATCGTGAACGCTGGACCGCCGCTTCCGTATTCCGAGAACACGGCGTCGCGCTGGTCGGCGTCTGTGGCTGTTGGGAGTGGCTCGCCTTGAAATTCAACTGGAGCCTCGATGCCCTGCAACTTGAGTAGCGTCGGCACGATGTTGATCGTGCTCACCATGCTGCTATCTCTCACATCCTGCGGTACGTGGCCGGGCCAGGACACGATCAGCGGCACCCTGACCAGGCAGTCGTAAAACACGCCACCCTTTACGATCATGTCGTGCTCGCCCATGAAATCACCGTGATCGGCCGTGAACACGATGATCGTGTCGTC
>CAUZKS010000014.1:0-16439 GCA_963580625.1 Dehalococcoidia bacterium
CCACCCGCGCCGGCCTCACGGGTCAAGGCCTCCAGCGGCATGTTGGCGAGCAGGATACCGGAGGCGATTGGGAGGAGTAAGAGCGGCTCTTTCTTCTGGGCGATGCCCCAGTAGAAGAGGAACCCGGCGATGCCCCACATGATGACCATGCGAGGGTCGTCGCCTATCGCGATGAAGCCTTCCCAGAGGGATTCAAATTCCATATTTGTTGGTTACTCGAACTCGACCAAGATCTGGCCGTGTGCGACTGAATCTCCGCCGGAAATGTGGACCGCTGATATGACGCCGTCCCTGTTTGCGCCGATCTGTTGTTCCATTTTCATGGCCTCGATCACGCATATCAGATCGCCACGGCTTACGGAGTCGCCGACGGAGACGGCCACCGATAACACCCGGCCCGGCATAACGGCCGTCATGGCATTTGCGGACGCGCCCGGGGAGCGCGCCGGTGTCGTGGTAGATGCCGTTGCGGTTGGACGCGCGATCGGACGGGCTGGCGCAGATGGTTTTGCTGGCGTGGCTCTTCGGTCTGGTTTGTCCGGGACCTCGACGTCGTAGTCAACGCCGTCCACGTTCACGCGGACGGGGGACTCCGCTACGTAACCCACCTCAACGTTGTGGGACGTGCCGTCCACGGTGATCTTGTATCGGCGTGGATTCATCGTAGCGGCCTCCCTCGTTGATTCATCAGGTGTCTGCGGCCCGCCTGCGCCCACGCGTTTGGCGAAGTGCCAGAGGGTGGGTTGTTAAGAACGTGTCTGACCTGTGATTCATCTTCGGCGAGAGCCAGTGCCGCTGCGATTGCGGCTACGATCTCGCCGCGCGCTGTGGCTTCACTTGCCGGAGGTTCCGGGATGGCTGTCGCGACGGATGGGGCGTCGAGCACGGCCGCGGCTGTTTGCCGCCTCTGAACGATACGGTCAAACAGGCCCAGCCCCTGGATTGTGAACATTAGCAATACGAGGACGCTGACAACGACACCCATGCCGATGCTGGTTACAAGTAGTCCGTCTTCGAGAAGTTCAGCGTTGGACGTGGCGTGGCTCCAAAGGTGTGTTCCGGGGTCCGAATTAATGCCGCGTTGATGTTCAGACAGCCGATTCCAGATCGTGGTCGAAAGAGGTCTTCCTGAACGGGGAGAATCTTATCAGGCCGCGGACGATTTCCCACCGTAATCGGTGAGATGAGGACTATTCCCCGGGATGGACGTGTACGACGTACTCGATGCCGTTCACTATGGCGGTAGTTTGACCCTCATCCACACCAGAAGTGATCTCGACATGGTATTTAGATCCGTCTATCCGTAGATCGTATCCCCGGCGCAATTCTTCGGACTGAACTGTTCCCGATGCAGGCTCGTCAAATGAGATGTTACGCAGCGTTGCCATGCGGTCACGGGCTAATGTTGAAGCGTCCTCGGCAGATATACGTTCAAACCGGACCGTTGCCCCGGGTGATGCCTGTGCCACTAGGGCGAGATCGACGCTGGCGATAACGCCGATCTTTGCGTATCCACCGGTGGTCTGACGGTCTGCCAGAAGGATGATTGGTTGGGCATCCCCGGGAATCTGGATAGCCCCGCTGAGCACACCGTCTGAAACAATGTCGTGGGCACCATCTATGGCCGGAACCTCCGTGCCTTCAAGTCGGCAACCCATGCGGTCGCTCTTGTCGCTGACGGTGTAAATGGCGTTGTAGAAGGTGGCGGTAGCGTCTGAATCAAAGAGGTCATCCTGCGGGCCCGGAATGACGCGGGCGACGATATCTCCGCCGTACTGTGGCAACAGGTGTAGTGGCACGCGTCTCCCGGGGAGGACCGAGTTCGTGACCGGTCCGATGAGAATTTCGTCGTCGGTCTCCGGCGCACGGCCCTCGATTCCGCCTAGGCGCGCTCCAATGTGCGTGGATCGAGAACCCAGTACAGGGGGAGTGTCAAATCCTCCAGATACGTTGACGTAGGCGCGTAGTCCTGAATTCGGCCCGGCCGGCGACATGAGCGACAGTCGGTCGCCAACGTCTGCACCGAAGGTCTCCCACAAAGCTAACGGTGTGCCGTTCAACGTCGGGGTGAGGTCGGCCCCGGTGATCGCGAATATGGCAGGGCTCGTGAACTCAAACTCCGCTCCCCCGATCGTGACCTCTATCGCTGCGTCTCGCTGATCGTTGCCGACGAGCAGGTTCCCGAGCCTCAGCGCGTATCGATCTGCGGCACCGGATACGGATACGCCAAATCGCTGGTAACCGGGACGGCCGAGGTCCTGAATCGTGGATAGGGCTCCCGGGGATACGACTCGTAATCCGTACACGGTCATCCGGCCTGTTCCGTCATATGGACCCGGTATGTGCCTTCAGCGACCTGATTCGCAATTCTTTTCGTCTCTTCTGAAGACACGGGCACGAACCTGATGAAGCTGCCGGGAAGGAAGGGCACCGGCGGATGGGCCTTGGGATCGAACAGTGACACCGGCGTATTCCCGATCAAGCGCCAACCGCCCGGGGAGGCCATCGGGTAGACGCCGGTCTGTGTCTCGGCGATACCAACGGAGCCTGCGGGCACGCGAACACGTGGCGATGCGAGCCGGGGCGTGGCGATGCGTTCATCCATGCCACCGAGGTACGGGAAGCCCGGCGCGAAGCCGAGCATGTAGACCCGGTAGTCAGTGCCAGAGTGGATGGCGACCACCTCATCCGGCGTGATCCCGGCGTGATCTGCTACGTCATCGAGGTCTTCGCCATGTTCCCCGCCGTACGCGACCGGCAGCTCGTAGATCCGGCGTGGCGTGTTGTCGTGAGCGTCAGTGGACACCGCAGAGCGAGCGATCATATCGTTTAAAAACACGGCCATGTCCGCGACCGATGACAGCTCCAAATCGTATTGGACGAGGAGTGAACGGTAGGTCGGGATCAGTTCTACAACTGACTTGTTTTTCGCTGCTTCCACGGCTGCTGCAAGCGCGTAGACGCGATCGTTGGTAACGGGGTCGATGCCATTGCCGAACTCGACGACGAGGGCGTCCTCACCGCATATCAGTATGCGTGGTTCTAGATGTGTGCCGGCGGTCACGGCGCCCCCGGTTAAGGGATAAACTCCCGCATAGGGCGAATCTGAAGACCTTCGTTCTCGAACGCCTGCCTTAGCGCTGCCGCCAGCTCCACGGCTCCGGGATTGTCGCCGTGGAGACAGATCGAGTCCGCAGCGAAATCTATGTCGGTGCCGTCGACGGCGGTGACACGGCCTTCGATGGCGAGACGGAGTGAACGATCTATCACCTCGTTGATGTCGTGAAGCACCGCATTGGGCTGTGATCTTGGCGCCAGTGCTCCGTCCGGTGTGACAGCACGATCAGCGAAGCACTCTCGTGCGACGCGCGCTCCGGCGTCGCGTGCGACCTTCTCCCATAGGGAACCGGCCAGTACTAGTTGGATCATCGACGGTTCGAAATCCAGCCCGGCCTTCACGATCGCTGCCGCCTGTACAGGGTCGCGCACGGCTTTGTTGTACATAGCGCCATGTGGTTTCAAGTGTTGGAGTTTTTTGTCGCTGGTAAATGCCGCCAGCGCCCCCATCTGGTACGTCACTGCGTTGCTGAGCTCTGACGGTGTCATGTCGATATCGCGCCGGCCGAAACCGACCAGGTCCGGATACCCGGGCTGCGCTCCGATGCCGACCCCGAGTTCTTCTGAAATCTTCACCGTGGACGCCATCACGTTTGGATCACCGGCATGAAATCCAGTGGCGACGTTGACCGATGTCACGTACTTTACGACCTCTTCATCAAGGCCGAGTTTCCAGGACCCGAAGGACTCGCCGAGGTCGCAGTTGAAGTCGATGACGGTGGACATGTGCTCTCCGGGCTGGTTGCCATTGAAACGATGTCGCGCACCCTAGCATAGGATTCTCGGTGTCCCCCAACAACGCCCCCTCTCTCAGTAGGAGAATGTTGGGGTGAGGGTGAAGTCCCCGATGTCCGCAGCAGTATAGGAGTAGTCCGCTTACTATCGGCGGGGCGGAGTGCTAGTCGGGAGAAGAATGAAATTATTGCGTGTCCCGTTTGGTCAGAGCCTGCTGCAAATAACACTGTAGGGGCGGGACTTGCTCCGCCCGTCGCCCGTCCTTCGGGAACCTCCGGAAATGGTCGAGAGGTCTATCCCCATCGCGCAGCACCCAACCCGGTCCTACTTAAACCCCAGCTGCTGCTCTTCCAAACTGACATATCGCTGGGCGCCGATCCAGGACTTCTATGTCCAGTAGCTCACCGGCCTCGATCAACCGAGCCGTCATGGACACGTCTTCCGAACTTGGTGTTGCGTCGCCAGATGGATGGTTGTGGACGATGGCAATTGCAGGACATGTTCGTCTTAATGCGGCGGTGAAACCTCTGCCGGGCGGACCAGGGCCGAGTTGACGCTTCCCTGATAGAGCCTTTCGACCCCGAGAACTTGATTCTTGGTATTCAGAAGTAGAACACGTAGTTCTTCGCGCTCCAGCATCGACATCTCCAGGCCATCCGACTGCGAACGCTCAACACCGTCCGCTCGAGCGTTCCCATAAAGTGACGGAATTCGTAGCTGGCTGTGATACTCTCGCGTTCGCTTAAAAGGGAACCTCTCACTTCGAAACCCATATAGCCTGATCGACCCCACAGATCCCACATCAGGCCCTATAACAGGAAGAGCAAATGGCAAAAATTTCCGGCAGTTTAGTGTTGTCCAAATCCCTTCAGGCGCACGGTATCGATACCCTGTTCGGGATCGCCGGAGACCACTTCCTCCACCTGTTGGACGTGTTGGTGGATCAGCCGTTTCGGATGATAGACACCCGGCACGAGGGTGCTGCCTCGCACGCCGCTGATGCCTACGCCCGGACGCTTCGACGACCCGGTGTGGTGCTGTCCACAACGCCGGGCCACGCCAACGCTCTACCCGGGCTTGCCAATGCGATGCATTCGCAGGCGCCCATCATTAACATCGCCGGTTCATCTGACTCCCGGAATATCGGTCGTGGAGCGATGCAGGAGTTCGACCAGGTTGGTGCAGCCGCGCCGATCACGAAGGGCTCGTGGGAGATCCCGAGCGCAGACCGTATTCCGGAGTTCGTCAATCTGGCCATCCGCACCGCAATGACGGGAAAGCGCGGCCCGGTCCACCTGACCATCCCGCAAGATTTGCAAGAAGCGATGGTCGATGAAGACGTTCTTGAGCGATACGGAATAGGCGAAAACAGCGTTCCATTGGCAGTATCCGGAGACCCGGGCCAGATCGCTGCCGCCATAGACATTCTCAAGAACTCCGAGAGGCCCCTCATCGTCGCCGGTACCGGCGCAGGGGCGACCGCGCTTCCAGAAGAACTTCAGCGTCTTGTAGAGACGATGGGCATCCCGGTTACCACTACGGACAGCGCCCGCGGAATGGTGTCGGACGATCATGAGCTTTCGATCGGTTTCGGATACCTGCCGTTGAATAAAGCGGTTGCCCGTATTGGTGAAGCGGACGCCGTATTGTTCCTTGGCCAGCAGCTTGACTACACGTGGGGACTCGGGGGCACGCCACCGTTTGCCGAGGGCGTCAAAAGGATCTCGGTTGACCCGTCTCCCCACCACCTCGGCAGTTCAAGAAGCGTGGACGTTGCTATTCTTGGGGACATAGGGCCCGTTATCACGCAAATGTCGGATGCCGCTGAGAAAGTGTCATGGCCGTCCTTCAGCGCCTGGAACAAGACGCTCCAGGAAGAACGCCAGAAGCACCAGGCCGAACTTTCAGAGCTGGCTGTTGAGGCCGACCCGCCGCACCCGATGTTCGTTTCGGAGACGCTCCAGAGGCACATCACCCCGGAGACACCGATGGTGTTCGACGGAGGCGACTACGCTCACTTTTTCCGAGCATCTGTGCCAGCGCGGAAATCTGAGCGGTGGCTCTACGTCAGCAGCTTCGGGATGATTGGCATCAACATGCCATACGCGCTGGGATTGCAGGTCGCACTTCCAAACCACCGTGTTGTGTGTGTAACCGGGGACGGTTCTTTCGGGTTTCACGGACTCGAGATCGACACGATGGTGCGTCACAACCTTCCAGTCATCACGATCCTTGGGAACAACAGCATCTGGGGCATCGACTGGCAGATCCAGAAGGGCCTGTACGGCCGACCGGTGTGGACCGATCTTCTGCCGACGCGCTGGGACACGGTCGCCAAGGGTCTCGGCGCATACGCCGAGAACGTCGAGCATGCGGCCGATCTTGATGGCGCGATGACTCGAGCCTTCGCGCAGGACAAGCCGGCGCTGTTGAACGTCAACATCGTGCAGGTAAGCAGCCCGGTGGCCGATGAGGCCGTCAACCGCAAGCTTGGCGCGCACGGTTAGGTTTCAGAGAACGCCGAATAAGTTAAACCGCACCCAGAGGCTCTCGAAGGGTCGTAATCGCAGCAACGTCGTCCGGGTCGATATCAGTGGAACTCAAATCGCGACCAATGATCGGTAAAAAATAGTCAGGACGAGTCCTTGAAAATCGGAATCATGGCCGCCGGCGGCGTTGGCGCTTACTACGGGGGGGTGCTCGCCGAGGCCGGGCGCGATGTCTGGCTGGTTGCGCGTGGACCAAACTTAGAGGCGCTCCAGCGTGACGGACTGAAGATCACCAGCGTTGGCTCTGGCGAGCGTGTGGTGAAGGTGCAGGCGGGTTCTCCGGCGGATGCCGGTGTGTGCGACCTGATCCTGTTCTGCGTGAAGCGATATGCCACCAAGCAGGCTGTCAAAGACATGCTTCCGATGATTGGCCCGGACACGCTTATCCTCTGCGTCCAGAACGGGGTCGATGCAACCGAGAGACTGCAAGGTGATCTGCCACCGGAAAACCGGGACAATGTCCTGTGGGGACTGACCTACATCGTGTCCCACACGGAAGGCCCGGGCGCGGTGAACCAGCTGGACGGACCACGGCAGATCGTTTTTGGCGAGGGCTCTGGTGGCGATAGCGAGCGTGGTGGCAGCGTGCAGAAGGCGTTGGACGTTGAGGGAATCGACTCCGTGCTCTCGGAGTATGTGCACCGCAATTTGTGGAACAAGTTCATGTTCATTAATGGCCTTGCCGGGATGACAGCGGTGACGCACAAAACGTTGGCGGCTCTGAAAACGACTCCCGAAGCGTGGGCGATGCTGAACAGGGTTATCGACGAGGTCGAGGCGCTGGGTCGGGCGAGCGGTGTCGAGTTGAACGGCGAGCGCGAGGACGTAATGGCGTACCTGGACCGACTCGGCCCGGACACCCGATCGTCGCTTGCGGTGGACACACTCCAGGGAAATCGGCTCGAAGTCGATTCACTCCACGGCACGGTCGGACGGATGGGCCGAGAGCTTGGAATAGAAACGCCTGCGTGTGACTTCATCTACGCGGTGCTGAAAGCGCAGGACCCGGGGGAGTAGGGAGCGCGCTTGGATTCGTGACCGCCCTTCGAGAGCCTCAGGGGGGGTGTGAAAGCGTGCAGAGTGTCGGCTCCCTCTCCCGGTGGGAGGGAGTTGGGGAGACGGACGTTCAATGGTTTGCCCAGAAAGGTGTTTTTGGCGGATCGATGTACTAGTGAAGGCGCCTCGGCTACGCTCGGGATGACGATGGAATCGTCGCACGCGGTCCTATAGATAGATCCTGCAGACAGGAGACGACGGGTCAGTGGTTTGATACGGGGCCGCAAATAACCGCACCAATGGTGCCTAGCGTATATTGCGTCGGTTCGTACCTGATTTTCTTACTGCCCGCGCCCGGGCCCTAGTGAGGTGCAGCGATGGCTGTTGTTGATTTCACGGTTTCTGGTCGAGAGCCCTACGCGGGTGGTGTGTCGTTTGGCGATACCGGGGCGTTTGAGCAGATTGATGGGCTGATGACCTTTGCGGTGGATCCGGAGCATGCCGCCAACCGCGGAATTATCGACCTCGATAAGGCTCCTCGTGATGACGAGGGTCGTGTACGGTTTACGGCCGATTTCTCCGTTCTTGTTCCGGTGGACCCGGCGCGTGGCAATGGCCGGGCGTTGGTGGAGCTGCCAAATAGGGGCCGCCGTCGCATGGTGCCGGTGTTCAACCGCGCTCCTGCTTCTGCACCGGTGTCTCGCATAGCGCACCCGGGAGACGGCTTTCTATTCAAGCAGGGCTTCACGGTGGCATCGATCGGCTGGCAGTGGGACGTTACGCAGTCAGATTCGATGATGGGCCTCAACCCACCGTTCGCTGAGGGCATCTCGGGACAGACCATCGTAGAGATCCGGATTAACGATCGACGGACTACTTATCAACTGTCGGATCGTGGCATTCACACACCGCTGCCGGTTGTGAGCGTTGATGATCCAACCGCAAGACTGCTTGTGCGGGATTACGAGGACGATGAGGACACCGTGGTGCCCCGTGATCGCTGGAGTTTTGCACGGGAGACGGAATCCGGGGTCGAACCCAGCCGTGAGCACATCTACATGGAGGGCGGGTTCGAGCCCGGCAAGATCTACTACATCGTTTACGAGACGGACAGCGCGCCTATTGCTGGCGCAGGGCTGATCGCCTTGCGGGACGTAGCGCCGTTCCTTAGAGCACCGTCGGATATTAATCCCACCCCCGGCGGGTTCAACGCCATGTACGCATGGGGCGTCTCACAGACAGGCCGATTTTTACGCCACTTCATGCACCTTGGCCTGAATGCTACCGAAGAAGGTGAACTCGCCTACGAAGGAATCCTGCCACACGTGGCCGGCGCACGCCGTGGGGCTTTCAACCATCGGTTCGCACAGCCGTCTAACCAATCGACCCCGATCTGGGGCCACGTCTTCCCGTTCACTGATGAGCCGACAAGCGACACCTTGACTGAGGAGTCGGGCGGGTTGCTGGACGCGCTTCGTGTTGCAAATGCCGTACCGAAGATCATCTACACAAACAGCTCGGCCGAGTACTGGCGGGGTGACGGGGTGCTGGGGCATGTTGATACCTCCGCAAACTCGGACATCCAGGAAGCTCCGGAAAGTCGCAGCTACCTGTTTGCGAGCACACAGCACGGTCCGGGCTACATCGGACAGTCCCGATTCGCCCCCGACGGTTTAGGCGTGCGCCACGAATTGAATGTGACCGACTACTCGCCACTACTTAGGGCATCACTGGTGAACCTGGACCGCTGGGTAACAGAGGGGATTGAGCCTCCGCCGAGTGTGCATCCACGTCTTGGTGATGGCACCGCAGCTCAAAAGTCGTCCGTGCTTGAGACATTTAGGGACATCCCGGATCTCCTGGTCCCGGACGTTGACCGACTGTTCTATCTGCGAACAGTGGACCTGGGTGCTCGGAGTGCCGAGGGAATTGGAGAATATCCGGCAAAAGAGGGCGATTACTACCCATCGCACGTCTCAGCCGTGGACGCGGACGGAAACGAGATCGGCGGTATCAGGCTCCCAGATATCGAGGTCCCAGTCGGTACGCACACGGGCTGGAATCCGAGAGCCGAGGAGACCGGTTCGCCGGAACAGATGGTGCCCATGACCGGCACCACAGCTTTCTTTTCGGTGACGCGTTCTGAAAGAGAACTTAACGGTGATCCGCGTCCGTCTATCGAGGAACGGTACGAGGGCAGGGACGATTACCAGGCCCGGGTTCGCGCTGTCGCCGATCAACTGGCGACAAACAGATATGCGCTTGAGCAAGATATCGATCTGATGGTCTCAAACGCGGTCGAGCGATATGACGCGGCCGTTGGGGTTAGCGCGGAGCCGGTACAGGCGGACGACCAGGGTCGGCGACTGACATAGGTTTACCCCAGTAAAGAGTGGCACTTGCGCGTAGTGCCTCTTCGGAAGTCCCCCCTCATCTGGCACCTTCTCCCGACTGGGAGGAGGGATTTTCGGCCCCCGATCCCACTTCGTTTACCGTTGGTGAAGTAGTTATAACCGGATAAAAAATGTTAAATCAGTAGACAATCGCAGATAAGGGAACGAACCGTTTTATCGACAGGAAGCGGTCACGGGCCGGGTCCAGTGATAGTTGAAACGGTTGGGCGTATGCACCATCATCACGGTCATTGGCGATGACGGTAACCAGTGGATTGCTGGTCAGATTCGCTCAGGCGACGCACAGCCACGGCGCCACTTCAACCGTTAGTCCGGACCGTCTACGCCAGCCAGCGGGCCGCCTCTTTGGCGTGGTAGGTGATGATGATGTCCGCTCCGGCCCGTTTGATTGAACCGAGGATCTCCATCGCCACGCGTTGGCCGTCCAGCCACTCGTTTCCGGCGGCAGCCTTCACCATCGCGTACTCGCCGCTCACGTTGTATGCGGCTACTGGCAGGTCAGTGATGCGCCGCGTCTCCCGGATCACGTCCAAGTACGCGAGAGCAGGTTTCACCATAACGATGTCTGCGCCCTGGTCGATGTCAGACTGGACTTCCAGCATCGCCTCACGAGCGTTGCTCGGGTCCATCTGGTAGCTCCGTCGATCGCCAAACTCCGGGGCGGAGTCGGCCGCAACACGGAACGGACCGAACAGAGCGGAGGAGTACTTTGCGGCGTACGCCATGATCGGCATGTTCAGGAACCCGGCATTGTCGAGGCCACTACGGAGCGCTGCAATCTGGCCGTCCATCATCGAGGACGGGGCCACGAGGTCTGCGCCTGCGCGTCCGTGTGACACAGCCTCTTTCGCCAACAGTTCAAGTGTGGCGTCGTTATCGACCGTGCCGTCTTCCAACACAATGCCGCAGTGGCCGTGGTCCGTGTATTCACACAGGCACACGTCCGTTACCACGAGCAGGTCAGGGTGGGTCTGCTTAGCTTCCCGAATGGCCTGCTGGATGATTCCGTTTTCGGCGTAAGCGTCTGTGCCAACGGCGTCCTTCTCAGCCGGAAGTCCGAATAGAAGCACGCCCGGGATTCCGAGCGCCTCAATCTCATCCAGTTCTTCGGAGAGACGGTCCACGGACAGGTGGTAGCAGCCGGGCATCGGCGGAATTTCGGCTTTAATGTTCTCGCCCGAGGTTATGAAAAGTGGGTAGATGAAATCGTCTACGCTGACCTTCGTCTCGCCCACCAGTCGTCGAAGGCCGGCCGATGTGCGAAGCCGGCGGTATCGAGTGAAGGGCGGTAGCCCGTTATCAGGCATCGGGTTCTCCGTTTTTGAAGTGCTCAACGATGGCAGCGGCCAGAGATTTCATGGTCCGCTCCGAGGCCACGATGTCCACTCTAAGCCCTCGCTCCCGGGCGCGCCCGGCTGTGATGGGCCCCATTGCCGCGGTCACGGTCTTGTTGATGAGATCGGGCCCACCCGCCAGGTCAACAAGATTGTCTACCCCGGAGGAACTGGTGAATGTCGTGATATCGATGCCGGGGTCTTCAAATGTAGCGGTTAGTTGATTGCCGGAATTATCCGGTCTATGCGTCTCATAGCCTACGACGCGATCTACGTTTGCGCCGAGAGCCTGCAGGCCGTCCGGCAGTACATCTCGTCCGATGTCTGAGCAGATCACCAGCACGCGTTTACCGTCCATCCCTAAAGATTTCATGTCACGTAGGACGGCGTCTGAAACGTACTCCTCAGGCACAAGGTCGGGAGTCACCCCGAGCTCTTCCCTTACAGTCACGCCCGTAGCGGGCCCTACCGCAGCGACTTTAACGTTTGCGAAGGTACGACCGTCCATTTCCAGTGCGTCCATACGGGCACGCAGTCCGCGCGCTCCATTACTGCTTGAGATGGTCACCCAGTCGTAGTCGCCCAGATTTTTCAAGGCTCCGTCTAACGAAGTGGGGTCGACTACCGGGACGATGCTGATGGCGGGGAACTCCACGCAGTCAGCCCCGGCACTTTCCAGCTCGGTGCGGAGTCGTGACGCCTGGGATCGAGTGCGGGTGATGAGCACGCGTTTCCCGAAGAGCGGTTTGTTGTCGAACCATGCGATGCCATCACGTAGTCCGACGACGTCGCCGACTATTACGGCCACGGGTGATCCAAGTCCGGCATCCTTCCCGACCTCAGCGATGTTTTCCAGCGTGCCGGTGACCGTTTGTTGTTTTGGAGTCGTTCCCCATTGCACAAGAGCGGCCGGTCGGTCCGGCGCCGCGCCGCGTGAGATCAACTCACGGGTGATGGCGGGGAGCGCCCTCCAGCCCATGAGGAACACGAGCGTTCCGGGCAGGGCGGCAAGCGCGTCCCAGTTCAGTTGTGAGTCTGGCTTGGCAGGGTCTTCGCTGCCGGTGACGACGGTGAACGAGGTCGACACGGCCCGGTGTGTGATGGGGATGCCCGCGTAGGCCGCCGCCGCTATGGAAGATGTCACGCCGGGTACGACCTCGAACGGCAGCCCCTGTTTGGACAGCACAAGGGCTTCTTCGCCGCCGCGCCCAAATACGAAGGGATCGCCGCCTTTTAGCCGGCATACGGTCTTTCCGGCCGATGACAGTTTAACCAGCAGTGCGTTGATCTCGTCCTGAGTCATCCTTACATTGCCGGGGCCTTTACCCGCGTCGAACATCTCAGCGTCCGGGCGCGCTTGGGCGAGCAGTCCCGCGTACGACAACCTGTCGTAGACGACAGCGTCTGCGGTCCTGAGACGGTTCATGGCCTTGACGGTGATAAGCCCAGGGTCACCCGGCCCTGCGCCGACAAGGGAGACGAATCCGGGAATTGTCTGTCTGTCTGAACCCTCAGGCATGGATCAACTCCAGGGCACCATTTTTGATCATGTCTTCGGCCAGTGCGTTTCCGAGTTCGGACGCATCGACGATGTCGCCCGAACTCGTCTTGGTCATCGATCGATCGCCAGCAAGAGACGCCGCAAATCCGCGGATGGTCATGCTGTCGCCGTCCAGCGTGGCGAAAGCTGAGGCGGCTGTGGCACAACCGGCTCCGAGCCGGGCGAGGTAGGCCCTCTCGGCGATTGATACCGCTCGGGTGGGGGCGTGATCGACGGATGAGATGAGTGCGGTCAGGATCGTATTCGACGACATGGTCTCTACGGCGAGCGTTCCCTGTCCGGAGGCCGGGATGAAATTGTCCGAGTTCAGCACTTCTGAGACCTCGCCCATCCGGCCCATCCTGTCGAGCCCGGCGGCGGCGAGGATGGCGCCGTCGTAGCCGGTCTCGTCGCCGCCGAGTGCCTTGGTTATGCGGGTATCGACGTTACCACGAATTCGGATGATCTCCAGATCGCCCCTTGCTGCGCGGAGTTGTGCGACGCGTCGCGGGCTGCTGGTTCCGATTCGTGCTCCGGACGGCAGGTCCGCGACGCCGCCTTCGAAACGGCTGATAAGTACATCTCGCGGGTCGCCACGTTCCGGCAAGGCCGCGAGCGTGAATCCTTCCGGCAACTCGGACGGCATATCTTTCAGGCTGTGGATTGCGATGTCAGCCCGGCCGTCCTCAAGCGCCGCCTCCAGTTCCTTCACGAAGACGGAAACGCCTAAGGTCTCTAGTGCGGACCGTTTGTCGCGATCGCCCGCGGTGCTGATCCGTACGAGCTCGAACTCGATATCCGGATGCGCCTCTCGGAGCATAGACACAACGAGTCCGGTCTGTATGACCGCAAGTTCGCTTGCGCGTGTCCCGACCCGGACAAGGGGCGGTTTAGTACCGGTCATTTGATGTGTCCGCCGTGGCTTTCAGAGAGAGTGAGATCGCCGGGATTTTGTACTCAGCCCCACCGTTTACTTTGCAGCTCGCTCTTCGAGTGCAGAGACCAGCATAGCCCTTGCGCCATCTTTGTCCCCGGATTCGAACTGCTCAAGCATCTTGTTTGTGATGGATTCTGCCCAGTCGTCCGGAGTTATTGGAAGTTCGCGGCCACGGACTTCTACCCGCACATCTGCGAACATCGGACCCATGTCAGCCCAACGCAGGCACTGGCAGTAGTCCGTGTCCGTCATACGCTCGCGAAGCCGGCGCGCGAGAGCGGGGCTGGTTCCGGCCGTTGAGACGGCGACGGTCACGTCCTGACGGTGAATGATCGCCGGGGCGATGAAGTTGCATAGGGGGGTGACGTCCATCACGTTACAGAGAACGTTTCGCTTTTGAGATTCTGTTTCGATCGCTTTGTTTATCTCTTCCGAAGAGGTGTCCGCAACGATGACGATCCAGGCTCCTGCGATGTCTCCCGCCTCGTATTTGCGGTGCTCCCAGGAAATTTTGCCCTCTGAAACGAGTTCAATGAGTCCCGGAAGGGTGTCGTTGTCCGGGCTGAATAGCGTCACATCGCCCCCGCAATCGAGCAGGTATCGGACCTTGCGTTCGCCTTCGTGGTCGCCGCCAAAGACAAGGCATTTGCGGTCACGGATATCTACGAAAATGGGGTAATACGCGGGCACAGGTATCTCCTCTGAGTGATGACGCGAAGCCATCATTAAACAGCAGCGACCGTGGAGACTCGCCAGCCTGAGCCCCGGTCGCATGCAAGGTTTCTCGACGAAATGTCAGGTTTTGTGGCCTACTCGTCCACGAAGTAACGGACACGGGTCTTTTTATACTCGCGGCTCGAGTACAGGAGCTGATAGTCGGTTATTCCGGTAGTGTCGGAAATCTCCTTCGCCAGTTCCTCGCATCCCTCCTGGGAGGTCGCATGAAGCATGGTGAAGTGGGAGTACTTCCAGTCAGGGAAACGTGGTCGCTCGTAACAATGAGTCACGGATCGTGATTGCGCCATCAGATTGCCGACTTCTTCCGAACGGTCTTCAGGGACGTTCCATACGCCCATAGCGTTTGCGGCAAAGCCAGCCCTGCGGTGGTGCAAGACGGCGGAAAATCTGCGCATCAACTTGCGGTCCACCATGTCATCGGCATGCGCGAACAACGCGGTGATGTCTATCCCGAGCCCATCCGACATGCCCTTGAACGGTTCGGGGATGATCTGCAGGTCTTCCTGCATCGCCCGTACGAACGCTATGTCGAAATCGGTCAGGGCCTGCGCCTTATTCCAGTCAGCGTCCATCATCGGGGCGTCTGACTTTGAGTCCACCGGTTCGTCCGGCTTGAAATAAGTGGAGGCGTCAGATTCCTGTTTCACCATGTCGAAGTTGACGCCGATCTTGAAAAATTTGATCGTCGGCATCTTGCGGGTCGCCTCTGCTCCGGTCTCCTTGACCATTTTGGCCAGGGTCTCATCCATATCTTCAAACGGAGAGACTGCGAGCGTGAACCAGAGGTTGAAGCGGCCATTGCGGGCGTAGTTGTGGCTGACGCCCGGGTGGCGGTTGATGATCTGTGCAGCGTCGTCCAGCGACTCTTCGGGGATACGCATAGCGACGAGTGTGGTTGTATAGCCGAGCCGACGTGTGTCGAAGATTGCTCCGATCTGTCGAACGATGTTCTTACGCTTTAGCTCGATTATCCGCTCCATCACCTCGTCTTCGGTGATGTCGAGGCCTTCTGCAATTTTGAGGAAGGGGCGTTCTACCAGCGGGAAGTCAGACTGGACGACGTTACAGATCTCTCGGTCAACAGTCTCTATGGTGCTCGTGGTCATTGAGTCTCCCGTACCCGGTGCGATCGAATTAGGATGTCCTGGACAGCGGTACAGATTACCCGTTCTGGTACGGGCAGGTCTGGAGCTGTCGTCGCAGATGAAATCATTTTACCGCCACATACGTGAAAAACAGCTTGTGATTTCAGCGCCAGCGCTAATTCGAATCCCTGAGTCCTCTGTTGCTTCCTCGGATCCACGATTGCTGAATCACACAAAGATCATCACTGAAATGACATATCGCTCGTAAATAATCCCGGAATTGGCAACAATTTTTGCGATTGAGTCAGCTCTATTTAAAACCGACCCTGTATTACACGTTCGGTGAACAAACCGATCGCTGCTTCAATATCTACGCCCGTCGCTACGTCGATCGTCGCCCCGGCCGGATGCCGACGCGTTCGACCCCGCTCCGGGCCGTCGGTAGTGTCTACCGCAATGTTTAACCGTTCCAGTTTTACAGTACTTGGCCGTATAGCGGCCATCACCGTGACCGGGTCGTAAAGGGTGATCCGACGACCCGGCCGGGCGGCGTACTGCGCTTCGGTGAGACGTCGTATTACGGGATTGACGGGTATAGGCGTCTTGTCGGCGCAGGTACGTACTTGATTGCATACATCACTACCGACCATCGTCACGTTCACATCGGAATTAAAGACAAGTGCGGTCGCTTCCGGATCCGACCAGACATTGAACTCGGCATAGTCCGTGACATTCCCGGGGACGTCCAGGGCGCCGCCCATGATCACAACGCGCTCCACAGACTTTACGGAACCGGGATGATCACGGAACAATCGTGCGACGTTGGTCGGCGGGCCGAGTGCGATCAGCGTCACAGGCGGTCCGTTATTCAGGCGTTGCGCCATGTAATTCACTGCGTGCCCGTCACGCGTACGTATCGACGGCCGCGGGAGCGATATCGGCAACCCGCCTACGCCGTGGACATCTTCGGCATCTCCGAAACTTCCAACCAGCG
>CAUZKS010000015.1:0-15446 GCA_963580625.1 Dehalococcoidia bacterium
ATATTTGTCTCCCCCATTCCCTAGATTCTGAAGTCAGTCACGCACACGTAGCTTACGGGACCGCTTGAGACGCTCGATAGCTTGATTTCGTTCGGAATTAGGACCATCCTGCGTCACCTCGGTAAAAACAGGACTTGGCCGCGCACAGAAATCAGGAGCAAATCATGAAGATCACGGACGTCAAAACTTGGGCCGTTGCCAACCCTCCGCCCCATTTCGGCGGCCCTTTCTGGGTCTTCGTGAAATTGACCACCGACAACGGCATCGTCGGCTACGGCGAGGCTTACGGCGTGCCGTTCGCTCCAGCCAGGGTTTGTGAATTAATCGAAGACGTCGCCACGCGATATCTGGTCGGCAATAGCCCGTTTGAGATCGAACGCATGTGGCGATCCATCTACGGCAGCGGCTTCAACCAGCACCCTGAATTCACCGTCGGCGGTATCTTGAGCGCGTTGGAGATCGCCAGCTGGGACATCGTGGGCAAAGCGCTGGATCAGCCGGTCTACAACCTCCTCGGAGGCAAGTTCAACGAGCGACTGCGGTCATACACGTACCTGTACCCGGACACTACCGATCCCGACCACATGGCCGTCACCAATATCCACGGCGATCCAAATATCGCGCCAGAGCGGGCCGTGCATTACATGGAGATGGGGTTCACGGCCGTCGGGTACGACCCGGTGATGCCGATGGGCGACCCTCGACAGCTTTCGCTTGAGGAACTCAGCAACGCGGAACTGGTCACAAAAAACATCCGGGAAGCTGTTGGCGATAAGGTCGATCTCCTGATCAAGACGCACGGACAGATGACGACGTCGAGCGCGATCCGGCTCGCCAAACGGTTGGAGAAGTACGACCCGCTCTGGTTTGAAGAGCCGGTGCCGCCAGAGAATCGTGACGAGATGGCTCGCGTCGCCCGCATGACGACAATCCCGGTAGCCACCGGCGAGCGCCTCGTCACCAAGTACGATTTTTGGGATCTGCTCAGCAAGCAGGGCGCGGCGATCCTGCAGCCTGCCCTGGCACGCGTCGGCGGCATATTAGAGGCGAAGAAGATCGCGGGTATGGCGGAAGCGAACTATGTCCAGATGGCCCCGCACCTGTACACCGGTCCTATCGAGGCGGCAGCGAACATCCAGGTCGCTACTTGCAGCCCGAACTTCCTGATCCAGGAGAGTATCCAGAACTTTACCGGCTTCTTCGCCGACATCCTGAAGAAACCGATCCAGTGGGAGGACGGTTACATCATCCCGCCGACCGACCCGGGAATCGGATACGAACTCGACGAAGAGGTCGTAGAGGCGAACCTGTACCAGGGCGATGATGTGTTCCCGCCGATGGGGCCGCGCGACTGAACGACCGGGTGTAGGGGCGGGATTTGCTCCGCGCGTGATTGCGAGAACGTTCATCCGCCCCTACGTGTTCCGCGCGACGCGCGTATCGTTTTGCGATCGGCGTAACGTCGGGAAAGCGAGGGCGTATTGTCATACGCCCCTACTCCCTCGTTCCAAGCACCGTGATTTATGGCGCTTCCCTGTCCCGACTGGGAGAAGGTACAGGGTGAGGTGTGTACCGATTGGAAAGCGGCATGACATCAGTGCGTTATCGTACGAATCCGGTCCTTCGAGAGCCTCCGGACGCGGAACCGGCGGAGCAAGGGACGCCGCTACGATGCCGTCACGCCTCGATTGGGGTTTCACCCTTCAATCCCCGCCCGGACTCTCCCCCATCCGACGCAAATCGGCGCTGTTCATGGCCCTTAACCGACTGTCGATGCGCATCGAGTCTGGACGGCGCAATATCGGGAACGCCACAGCGGACGCCAGTACCGCCGTCATCCCCATAATTCCGGTGATCATGACTGCCGTCTGCGAGTCGTAAATCCCGGCCATCATTCCGATATTCAACTGCCCGATCGGGCCTGCGCCGATGAACACAGCCACCGTGCCCATCACACGCGATCGCATTTCAGGCGACGCGGCGGACACCATGATCGTGCTCTGCATCGTGCCAAAGGCGGACATCCCAAATCCTCCGACAAACACGATCGCAAAACTTATCCAGTACGAGGATGATTGCGAGAACAGAAGTACGCCGACTAGGAATAGCAACGAACCGTAAAGATAAATACGAGAGTAGTGGCGTGGCAGTGCGTATGTCGCGATCAATATCGCACCAAGTAACGAGCCGACGCCCTCGACCGAGTTAAGCAATCCGACCAGCACGTCCCCAACCGATAGCACTTCTCTGGCAATGATCGGCTGTTGGCTCATGTACGGGAAGGCGAACATATTCATCAACATCGTCACGATCAGAGTGCCGACCATGAGACGACTGGCACGGATGTACCGGAATCCCTCCGCCAGGTCCACAAACACGCCCCGCCCTGAGCCGGTTGCTGCCGGACGCTCGTATTTCAGCGTGATGGCGATCAATGCCGCTACGAGGAACAGGACGACGCCGGTTATATAGGCACCCTCAGGACCTATTGTCGCCATAAACACCCCGCCGGTGAATGGTCCAACGATTCTGCTAAAAGCGTTCGTCGCAGAATCGAAGCTCATCGCCTTGCCAAGTTGTTCCGGATGTACGAGCTCGCCAATCAATGTCCGGCGAACCGGGAATTCTGAAGCCCAGACAATGCCGGACAGGAAGGTCGCAACGGCCAAGTGCCAATACTCGAGCACGTCTGCGATGAGTAGCGACGCCATAATCGATGCGATCAATGCCTGGATCAAAAGCCCGATCACGAGGAAGAGTTTCCGATTGACTCGATCGGCGAATATTCCGAGGCCGATACCGAATAACATCGGCGCCATTCGGAAGAAAAAGACGAGCGATACCAGGGTCGGACTGCCGGTCATGTTGAGCGCCACAAGTGCGAGAACCAGTGTGTCCAACCAGCGCATCATCCCGCCAAACGCGCCTATAGCCCAAAGACGTCTGAACTCCGGGTTCTTGAAGACCGACACCGGCGGTACATACGCGTTCGGCCGAGTCGGGTTGGAGTTTGGTGAGGCGCTTAAGTTCTGAGAGGCTATGGCCCCGCCCCCCGTGTCCCAGCGCGCCTTATCCGGGCGAATTGTGAGCGGAAGTACTGACTCAAGCCGGGCTCACTTGCCCTGTGTCGTTCCCCGCCCATATGCCTCGCCGTGCGACCCGGGCAGCGTCTTCGGCAGATAACAGAAGCGAGTTGTGCCTACTGTTGGAGGGGTCAGGTTGGTAACGGGCCAAACCGCTGGCGAGGAGAACTGCGTTCACCATCTCGTTGTCCACATACACGTACCGAAGTAACCGGCCTTCTCCATCCCGATTGTCCCCATCGCGCTCAAGGATGACGATCTGACCCTCGACCCAATTCTGATTCGCGAGACTCGCGGTACGGTTGAACGACTCGCCCGGAACTCCTACTGAGACGCCGATGTAACGGACCGTTTCGGTCTCCCCATCAAGATTGACCACGATCGTATTGCCATCAAGTACTTCGCGAACGCGCACCGAACGGAGAGTGTTCTCAGAGGCGCTGTCACCTCCGCCCGAAAAGGCCAGCGGGCCGACGAGCGATATCAACAGTCCGAGCGCCGCGAAAATCAGTAGCACTGCACCGGCACTCTTCAACCATTGGAGGCCATCTCGTCCACCGCCACGGTCAAATGTGTCGTTTTCAGAGAGTGCTATGTCGTATGCGGACGGACCCGGGTACTCGAACTCCGGGACTTCCGGTTCGGGTTCATCGGGCGCGAAATCATCGTCGAACACAGGTTCGAATTCATCGGTATCGTGATCATCTGTCCCGTCGTGTCTGTAAACCATATGCGATGGCGGAGCAGTTCCATTACAGGAAAACGCTGCCGCCACTCATTCTGTATGTGATTGCCCATATATGAAAGGCGCACGCACGTAGGTTGAGGATAGATCTGTGCCACGCGGCCAGGCTCGGGTTCAGATACGAAGTCGGACTTGATGCGAAGAACCACGGCCTGTGAGGGTAGATCCCGCCGTGAGGCAACATATCGCGTCCTCAGGATCTCGAAGGGTCGATTAACGCGCTTGGGCACCGGAATCGTTGTTGCTGCGCGGCTCATGCTTCGAGAGCCTCAGCATAGGTTGTTGTGGGAGAGCGAAGGCGTATTGACGTACGCCCCTAGGATGTCCTGAACGCCCAATTGCCCTCCCAAGGGTAGCCGAAGGGTCCTTTACCAGCCGAGCCTCCGGCGAACTGAATTTATGCAGGCAAAAAACCGTTGTTCCGCCTCACTTCGCTCCCGTTACGCGAAGGATGAAGCGAGTATCCTCATTTGTATGGCAGACGCACTCGGCATTCCGGACCAGATCGACGGCGGCACCGTCTCCCTGAGACCAATCACTCACGGCGACCGTCTTCTGATTTACCGCTGGCTGAACGATCCGATTGTCATGGCGTTGTGGGAAGGCACAGACCGGCCACTCTCCGAAGTGAAATCCGTGGGGTGGGTCGAACGATTTGTTAGCGACGACGCGTCTCTTGAGTGCCTCATCATGGAAACCGTAGAGTGCCCGATCGGGTTTATCGAGCTATCTCGATATCCGGGAAGCCACACCTACGGGCATCTAGTCGAGATCGACATATGCATCGGCGAGCCGTCCAAATGGGAGCGCGGCTACGGAAGCGCGGCGTTATCGGCATTACTCCACTGGCTGTTCACATCCACGAACACCCACCGCGCCTTCCTCCAGCCCCGCGCCGCAAACGAGCGCGCAGTTCACGTTTACGAGAAGGTCGGCTTCCGCAAAGAAGGCGTTCTCAAACAGGCCGAATACCACCACGGCAAATACCAGGACATTGTGATGATGGCGGCGATCCGCGATGAATGGCTGGCGGAGTTTTCCATGAAGTTCGAGGACGCTTAAGTCGCCCGCGCTTACCTCTTTGCAAACGTAACGCGTTGACTGCCTACGCGACCGGCCGTAACATTCAGTATCAGATCCACGCTGCGATAGCGTTCGCCTCGATTACCGAGAGCGCCGTCGCAGCCGGTGAATCAGCGGACTTTGAGGAAAGTTGCTGCTGTCACTCCCGGCAAGGATCGCCCGGGCCCGGTGACAGTTGCATATACAACGCACCGGAGGATTACCGGGTGGCATACGCCTCTGCTCTACACTGCCGAGAATGCGGCCACGAGTACCCAATTGCACCCATCCACGTTTGTGAATGGTGTTTTGGGCCTCTCGAAATCACTTACGACTACGACGCAATCGGCGACGCAATCAGTCGCGAAAAGATCAAAGACGGCCCGCTCACGATGTGGAGGTATGCAGACCTCCTTCCCGTGAACGGTGAAAACGCTGTCGACATCGGTACCGGCATGACGCCACTGCTCAAGGCCGACAACCTTGGTCGCGAGTTTGGGATCGACAACCTCTGGATCAAAAACGACGCCGTCAATCCGACGTACTCGTTCAAGGACAGGGTCGTCTCTGTTGCGGCGACTAAGGCCCTGGAATTCGGGTTCGACACACTCGCCTGCGCCTCGACCGGAAATCTTGCCGGTGCGGTGGCGGCACACGGCGCAAAAGCCAACATGCGCACGCTCGTCTTCATACCGAGCGACTTGGAGCGCGGAAAGGTGGTCGGAGCCGCCATTTACGGACCGACTGTGGTCGCGGTGGACGGCAACTACGACGACGTGAACCGGCTTTGTAGTGAGCTGGCGGACGCCAACGAAAGCTGGGCCTTCGTCAACATCAACATGCGGCCCTACTACTCTGAAGGTTCAAAAACCCTCGGGTACGAGGTCGTTGAACAACTCGGCTGGAAGGCCCCGGACCACGCCGTGGTGCCGATCGCTTCCGGCTCCCTGTTCACCAAGATCTGGAAGGGCATGAACGAGTTCGCAAAACTCGGGCTGATCGACGACGTGCGCACAAAGATGCACGGCGCTCAGGCCGACGGATGCTCGCCCGTTGCGCAGGCTTTCGCAGACGAACAGCTTCACGTAAAACCGGTCGTGCCTGACACGATCGCCAAGTCGCTCGCAATCGGGAACCCGGCCGACGCCTACTACACCCTCAAGATCGCCCAGGAAGCCGAGGGTTCTACCGTCGGCTCTACGCCCGATCCGGCGATCGTCGAAGGCATACAGATACTTGCCCAAACCGAAGGAATTTTTACCGAGACCGCCGGCGGCGTGGTTATCTCAAATCTGAAGAAGCTGGCCGAGGCTGGCCGCTTCCAGAAGGGCGAGTCGGTGGTGGCGTTCATCACCGGTAACGGCCTCAAAACCGTCGAGGCTGTCCAGCACCTAGCGAATCCCGTCAGTATCAAGGCGACCGTATCTTCTTTCGAAGAGTCGGTAGACGTTGAATCGGCGGTTGGCAGCAAGTCCACATCGTCTTAGCATTTTCTATCGGGATAAGGCCGCCCGTAATTCTCCGGCGGCCCGCCCGATCAGGGGAGAGATAGCCACGTGGCAATCCGAAGGGTCAGACTTACTTTCGAGGGCGATCAGATCACGGATCCCGTGATCTACCAGCTCGGCAAAGACTTTGAAATCATCACCAACATCCGCCGAGCAGCGGTCCACGCAGATGTCGGGTGGGTCATCCTGGAGCTTGACGGGGCGGAGGCGGAGATTGACCTTGCACTCGCCTGGGCCGCCGGGAAAGGTGTCCGTGTCGATCCGCTCTCGGGAGATGTGATCGAGGGTTAAACCCCGGGATCGGCTCATAGCGGTTAATATCTCACCGTATTAATCCGCATCAAAGAGTTCACGGGCCCGATCACCCGGGCCAGATAACAAAACTCAACAACACGCGTAGACGGGTCCAGGCAGATATGCAGGAGCCGGAATCGATAACAGTCCCAGTAACCAACCCAGCAACGATCAAGGGAAATCAATATGGCAGTAATGGTCCGAATTCCGACTCCCCTCCGCAGGTTGACCGGCAACGCAGACCGCGTTGAGGTTGAGGCGGGCACGCTCGCGGCCGTCGTCGACGCCCTGGAAACTGCTCACGCCGGGATCAAGGCCCGGATCTGCGGAGAAGACGGCGAGATTCGTCACTTCGTAAACGTCTACGTGAACGGCGAGGACGTGCGGTATCTGGACGGGCTCAACACTCCAACGAAGAGCGGCGACGAGATCAGCATCGTCCCCGCAGTGGCAGGCGGCTGCTAAGCAACCTGGTCGTAATATGCGAATCAGACAGGGGCGCATGCGAGGGCGCCCCTGTTTTTGTTCAAACGTATTGGTAGGTGGAAGTCGAGCGGAATAATGCGCTGAAAGGGTAAGATCACTCCAACCTGACGCGCTCGACAACACCAAGGTCGATCAGGGGCGGGTGGGCGAGATCACCCCGAGAGAGCGACGCCTCACACACAGGCATGGCCCGCACCGCCCACTTAGCCTCCACCGTCATTCCATTCCCACACAGGTGGGAATCCAGAGTTTATGAATTAGCCATCACACGAGTCATATAGCTAAAAACCCCCACTGGACTCCCGACTCCTCGGGAACAACGGGTCCGCGGGATAAGCCCGGTTGTACAGTCTTACCCGGAGGACGATATAACCCCGAGAGAGCGACGAGAACACGCGAGCCGCACAGCGACGCGGGGGCCGATTTACGAGGGTATTGGCTTCGGTATTATCGTGCTAGTGGCATTTTTAATCGGTGGCCCCGTCGGCATCCTGTTCATGCTGGTCGTCGGCGCTCTATTACTTGGCCTCGGATTGATCGTGGGAATCATCCGTGGGCCTGTGAAGCCGCCGAGCTCTCCGGGAGGGATACCGCCAGCCGGTTGATGCCAGGCTTTACCCACGACATCAGGCCCGGATCTTTACAGGAAGCCGCGATCTTTGGGCTGATCCTGATTTTTCGCAAGCCGTCCACCGATTCGTCGCCCGATCTTGTACGGGAAGATAAAGAACCCGAAGAACCTTCGGATCAGGTAGCCGAATACTTCGGTAAACTCACGGGACATCGTCCCGGCGGGCGGAAGCGCCGCCCCATCACCACCCGACATCGCCACTACCTTGGTCGTATCGGTCTTGGTGGACGGGTTTCCGCCACCACCTGTGTGCGCCGCATCACGGATGTATTCACGGTCGTCCGTTGGTCTCAGAGACATAGCGGACCTCCTTGGGCAGCCCTAATTGCGACACCCTACCAGTGATGCGATTGCAGAGCGAACTATGTCGTCCGGCACATCGTTCCGTGTGGACGATTTGCCTGATCCCTCAAGCACGACCCACCTGATTACACCACCAGCCGATTTCTTGTCAGATTTCGTCGCCTCAAACACGGCATCAACGTCCATGCCTGGCGCCGACGTCGGCAGTTTGTAACGCTCTAGCACAGCCCTTTGCCGGTCGATCAGTTCGTCTGTGATTAATCCAAGGTCGCGGCAAATGCGCGCAGCGCCCATCATGCCGATACTCACAGCCTCACCATGCAGGAACTGCCCATACTCGCTTACCGATTCAAGTGCATGGCCGATCGTGTGGCCGTAATTCAACAGCACACGGGTGTCGCCCGTCTCAAACTCGTCCGCAGACACTACATCCGCCTTGATCGCCACACTACGTCGAATCACATCTACAGCAAGATCACCTTTGAGGCCGAACAGACGGTCTGCTTCCGTCTCAAAGGTCGATAGCAGTTCCGGGTCCATGATCAGGCCGTGCTTGATAGCCTCCGCCCACCCCGAGGCCATCTCGCGGTCCGGCAATGTTTTAAGCGTATCGATATCGGACAACACAAGTTTGGGCTGATGGAACGCGCCGACCAGGTTCTTGCCCTCCGGCAAGTTCACCGCCACCTTGCCGCCAAGAGAAGCATCCACCATCGACGCCAGAGTGGTCGGCACCTGGATGAACGGTACTCCGCGCCGGTAAGTCGCTGCCGCAAACCCGGCAGCATCCCCCATGACACCGCCGCCGACCGCCAGCACAACATCCTGGCGTTCAGCCCTCAGGCGGGCCAACCATGCGTAGATATCGCGAATTTTGTCCAGGTTCTTGGTCGTCTCACCGGACTGTAGGACGAGGACATGCGTCTCGAACCCGGCGGCCTCCATCGATTCCTGTACTTGACGCACACAAACCCGAAACACCGCCTCGTCTGCGATCAGAAACGCTTTTCCACGCAACCCGGCGTTACGCGCCTCGTCGCCAAGGTGGGCGATCAGGCCGCGGCCAACCAGGGCACGATAGTCGCCCTGAGAGGTATGGACCACCGCCGCGAGATTTGATTCCGGTGCACCGGCCACGCTTTAGCTCCCTTGTACTCGCGAATTTTGACGGGATTTGGTCAAGTCTGGATTATTGCCCGGATTCGAACGGCCGGGGCTTAGTCCTGAGATTTCGATTCCAACACCCGGGCCACGATCTCGGCGGCCACATCAGGTGGCTTCCGTCCTTCGGTGTCTATAGCGACATCAGCCGCGGCCTCGTACGCCCATTCCCGGTCAGCAAGAAGTTCGCGCACACGCTCTACGGTTGTGTCATCGTCACCGGATCCTGTCAGCATAGGACGGGCCGCGGGACCCCGACTTGATCTCTGCGTACGATGAGAGGTTGATCGACTGATCCGGGAGTGAATAGTCTCTGGTGACGCCACGAGCCTGATCGTTAGCCCTGAACGTGTCATTACTTCACGATTCCGAGCATCAACGGGAACTCCACCGCCCGTGGAAACCACGCGCTGGCCGGAAGCCTCCGCCTGTTCCTTCAGCACTTCTCGCTCCATGCGTCGAAACTCCTCTTCCCCATCATTTTCAAATATCTCTAATATCTGCTTCCCCGCGCGACTCACAATCAGTCGATCCATATCAATGAACATCGCGCCGAGTTCCTGCGCAGCCAATCGACCGCTGTGGGATTTCCCGGTCGCCGAGAACCCGATCAAATAGACCTTATATTGAGAGACATCGTCAGATAATTCTGACCGTGTATCAGGGGCAGGCACCTCAGTCATCTCCGCCCGGTGCGGATGCCGGCTGGCCGAATTCCTGATGGCTCGCGACGTAGCCATCAAGGTTGCGACGCGTCTCGCTGATGTGATCGCCGCCGAACTTCTCGAGAACCGTCAACGCAAGCACCTGCGCCATCATCGCCTCCCCGATCACGCAGGCCGGTGGCACCTGGCAGATGTCACTACGGTGGTACGGAGCTTCGATGATCTCTCCGGTGTTGATGTCCACAGACGGCAACGGTTCGGTCATCGTGGCGATCGGTTTGATTGCGACGTGCACGACGATGGGGTTGCCGTTAGACATTCCACCTTCGATACCGCCCGCCTCGTTACTCGTCTGTCGAAATCGCCTGGGGTCGTCCGGCGCCGGGACCACAACGTCATGAACCTCGCGACCCGGACGCCTGGTGTTGGCAAAACCGTGTCCGATCTCGACACCCTTCACGGCGTTAATGCTCATCATTGCTTGCGCCATCATGCCGTCCAGCTTCCGGTCCCACTGGATGTGGCTTCCAAGTCCAACCGGGACACCCTGCGCCACTACCTGAAATACACCGCCGATCGTGGTTCGATCTGCCTTCGAGGCGTCTATCGCAGCCCTGAACGCTTCCGCCGTTTCGGGGTCATCCGTCCGTACGTCGCACTCCTCCACCACGTCCCAGTCGATCTCGGACGATGGCGTGTTTGGAGCGGTGATCGAGCCCACGCTGACGACGCGGCTATGGATCTCTATGCCGAGCTCGTCCAAAAAGGCTCGTGCCACTGCGCCGGCGGCAACGCGCGCCGCCGTTTCACGCGCCGAGGCCCGCTCAAGCACGTTGCGCATATCGTGCGCCATGTACTTGAGTGCGCCCGGAAAGTCGGCGTGCCCGGGTACGACACGTGTGTTCTCTTTCCGATCGACCTCTGGGCCGACCGGCCCGACATCCATCGCGCCCTGCCAGTTGGCAAAGTCCTTGTTCTCTATCGCCATGCCAACCGGAGACCCGAGCGTCTCGCCGTGGCGCACGCCGCCGCGGATCTCAGCGAAGTCGGTCTCGATCTTCATTCGACCGCCGCGACCATAGCCGCGCTGGCGCCGCGCTAGTTGCTCGGCGATGTACCCCTCGGTGAGTGGAACGCCCGCCGGGATCCCTTCGACGATAATTGTCAATCCGGGACCATGTGACTCACCGGATGTTAGAAATCGGAACATTTATCACCAGTTGATTCCCGGACCCCCGAAATTTGAGAGGCCGCGGGAGTTGAGTTCGTTTACGTAGCGTATTGAATGCGATCACAGACCCCATCCGCTTCAGGATTTTGCCGGGGGAACCCGTCACGGACGAGTAACACGGATCGCAGAACCATTCTATTGCAGTGGTCAGGACATAACTGATCCACTCGTGAACCTTCTCCGGGGACAGTTTCTATTCTTCAAGAGCTCCCGAACCTGTATCATCCGGCGAAACACGCTGGCGCGTGTGAGCGATATCTGGCGTTTCTTTTCGTGGAAAGGTCTGGCGAACCATCCGGCCCGGACGGTGAACGCGGACAAGACGCTAACTGAAACCGGAGGGAATGATGGCTAATCAATTTGACGCAAACGCACTTCCAAATGACAAGTTCGGTTTCCGCATTTACGGGGTAATGGTGCATCTTCCGGAACCACAGGCGAGCGAAGTCGTACGTTTCCACTCCGATATTGGCGCCAACGATCTCACCACAAAACCGCACTGCTCGATCGATAATTTCTACGGACCCGATGATCTCGACGCGGTAAAAGCCGCGCTTGCCGAGGTCGCGTCACATCACATTCCGTTCGATACAAGCATCGATTTCAACGACCTGCGTTCAGGCGACTGGGGCTACGCATACACGCTGTTCCGTGACGGTGATCACTCGGCGCTTCAGGCCGATGTTGAGCAGGCGCTGATTCCCCTTACGAAGCGGTTGCGGCCGACCGGTCAGCGCTACTGGCCGCACACTACGATGGTGCTCGACATGAAGCCAGAGGAGCAACCATTGGTCCTACCGAATCTCGCGCTCCTTGACCTGTCAGGCGACATGCACTTCGACTCGATCGAGCTGATCGGCCGCGTCGGTCCGTCCCGTGGCGGCGAGTACCAGATCCTCGAATCGTTCCCGTTGACGGGCTAGTCGGGACGACTCAACTCTTGCTGACCTCAACGGCGAGTCGATTCGCAGGCAGGAGCATCACGGGGTAATCGTCGCCGCTTCCGGGGACGTGATCGCATGCCACCAGGCCGAGGCAACGATCCCCATGTTTGATACCGACGGCAGCCTGACGCGATCGATACCGACGGACAAGGCGTTGCCCCCAGGAAAGTTCAATAGAGCACATGGCGTCGCCATCGACCGTTCTGGAAACATATACGTACCGGAATGGTTGATCAGCGGACGATTCACCAGGCTTCAAAAGATCAGATCTAAAGCTCACATCCTGCGAGTACGTCGAACACGGAGGCCTGTCTGAAGGCCCGATCGGGCTTCTCTGTCCGGCAAAGCCTGGCATACGGGAATAATATGGCGTTCGGAATAAGAGGATGTCATGTCGCAGGCACTCTCTGTTTCATACGTTGCAACACGATTGAAATCGGCTTCGCACCCGCTAATACAATCCGCCAGAATCATCTGCCAATTCCTTTGGAGGACTCAATGGCCCTGACCAAGCTTCTCGTGGCGAATCGCGGTGAGATCGCGATCCGCATCATGCGGGCCGCAGCTGATCTCGGGATATCGACCGTTGCGGTCTACCCGCAGGACGATGCCGAATCGTTGCACGCTTACAAGGCCGACGAGTCCGTGGTGCTTCCCGGCAGCGGGGCACGTGCCTACCTTGATATCGAGCACGTCGTTAATGCCGCAAAACAGGTCGGCTGCGACGCGGTGCACCCTGGATACGGCTTCCTGGCCGAGAACGCGAAGTTCGCACGGGCGCTTGAGCAAGCCGGGATAGCTTTCGTGGGTCCGACCGCTGACACACTTGACCTGTTCGGCGACAAGATCCGTGCACGCGAACTGGCTACCGAGAACGACGTCCCTGTTCTGCCGGGTACCACAGCGTTTGTCACTGTGGACGAGGCGCGTGAATTTTTTGAGTCGCTCGCTCCCGGTGACGCCATGATCCTTAAGGCGGTCGTTGGCGGCGGCGGCCGGGGTACCAGGGCCGTACTCACTCTCGATCATTTTGAGGAGACATTTGAGCAGTGTAGCGGCGAGGCTCTGGCATCTTTCGGCAACGGCGACCTGTACATCGAACAGTTCCTCCCACGAGCCCGGCACATCGAAGTCCAGATGCTTGGAGACGGCAGCGGCGAGATCGTCCATCTCTGGGAGCGTGAGTGCAGCATCCAGCGCCGCTTCCAGAAAATCGTTGAGATCGCACCGGCACCTGGACTACCTGAGGGTCTGCGTAACCGAATCATCGACTCCGCTACCCGGCTCGCATCGGCGGTCAACTACCGCAGCCTCGGCACCTTCGAATTCCTATTAGATGCCAACCAGTGGGCCGACGACGGGCCCTTCTACTTCATGGAGGCCAACGCCCGCCTGCAGGTTGAGCACACCGTCACCGAGGCCGTCACCGGCATTGACCTTGTGGAATCACAACTTAGGATCGCCGACGGGCGCTCGCTTGCCGACCTCGGCATGGAGCAGTCATCGATTCCTGCGCCAAGGGGCTTTGCCATACAGGCGCGCGTCAACATGGAGACGATCACGGCCGACGGCACGACCCTGCCCTCGGGAGGGACACTGACCTCGTTCGACCCGCCGTCTGGCCCGGGTATTCGCATCGATACATATGGCTACACCGGCTATACGACAAACCCGTCGTACGACTCGCTGATAGCCAAGTTAATTGCCCACTCCCCGTCTTCCGATTTTGCCGACGCCGTACGACGAACCTATCGCGCCCTGTCCGAGTTCCGTATTGAAGGTGTGCCAACCAACCTTTCGTTCCTTCAAACGCTGCTGAAGCACAAAGACTTCACCGGCCTGAATTTCCACACGCGCTTCGTCGAAGAAAAGGCGTCCGAGCTGGTGGGATCAGATGGATCTCCCCATCCGCGGCTATACGCCGAGCCCGCCATGGCCCTAGCAGCCCCGGCAGGCCCCGGCGGTTACGCAGGAGCGCAGATCGACACGTCAGACCCGCTGGCGCTGTTCAACCACGACCGTGACGTCAAATCCGCCCAGACGCCCGCCGCCCGAGTCGAAAACGCCGCACCGGACCTCACCGGCCCTGACGGCTCGGTCGGCTTCCCTGCACCTATCCAGGGGACCATCGTGAGCATCCACGTCAGCGAGGGCGACAACGTGAACCGTGGCGATCAGCTCGTGGTTATCGAGTCGATGAAGCTGTTCCATATCATCAAGGCGGAGCAAAGCGGCGTGATCCGCCGCGTGACGATGGCCGAGGGCGATACGGTCCGCCAAGGCTACCCGCTCGTATATGTTGAACTATCCGGGGACACCGACGAGGCCGGAGATATTGAAGACGCGATCGACCCCGATTACATCCGGCCCGACCTTGAACTACTGTACGAACGTCGCGCCTTCACACTTGACGAGAACCGGCCAGATGCTGTCGCAAGTCGTCGCAGGTTCGGCTACCGGACAGCGCGAGAGAACATCGACGACCTGGTCGATGAAGGATCGTTTGTTGAGTTCGGGCCTATCGTAGTGGCGGCACAGCGCGCACGTCGCACAGAGGAATGGCTGCGAGAGCGCTCCCCGGCGGACGGAATGGTGCTGGGGCTGGCGCACGTTAACGGCCACCTGTTCCCGGAGACCCAGTCACGCGTCATAGCGATGTCGTACGACTACACCGTTTTTGCCGGCACACAGGGCACCCGCAACCATTACAAACAGGACCGGATGTTTGACCTGGCGCAGCGGCATCAGATCCCGGTTATCGCATTCATGGAAGGTGGAGGCGGCCGTCCCGGAGATACGGACGGCAAGGGCGGCGTCGCTATGGACACCAAGACCTTTACGGACTGGTCCAAGCTCAGCGGCCTCGTGCCTCTGGTCGGGATAACCAACGGACGCTGCTTCGCAGGCAACACGGTACTGCTCGCCTGCTGCGACGTGATCATCGCGACCGAAGGCTCCACAGTCGGCATGGGCGGCCCCGCCATGATCGAGGGCGGCGGCGTCGGCATCTACACCCCGGAAGAGGTCGGGCCGATGTCGTTCCAGGTCCCGAACGGCGTTATAGACATTCTGGTCAAGGACGAGGCGGCCGCCGTCGCCACCGCCAAGAAGTACGTGTCCTATTTCCAGGGCGCGACCGACGACTGGGAAGCCAACGACCAGCGCCGTTTGAGACACGTCGTTCCCGAAGATCGCGTGATGTCGTACGACATGCGTGAGGCCATCGAGATCATCGCCGACAAAGACTCTATGCTGGAGATCAGGCGCGAGTTCGGCATCGGGATCATCACTGCGTTCATCCGAATAGAAGGCAAGCCTATGGGTTTGATTGCC
>CAUZKS010000016.1:0-14985 GCA_963580625.1 Dehalococcoidia bacterium
GTCTCGGGGGTAGTCACCGAACTTGTATCCCGTATCCGCTTTCGAAGATTTCCCGTGGCCTCGCAGGTCCACGGCGTACGGGTGCCAGGCATGCGACACAAGGCCGATTTCTTGCGACCACTGCTGCCAGCGGCCACCAATGCCGTGGATGAAGACGATCGGGTCGCCTTGATCGTAGCCCTCGGCGTAGTTGAGGGTCATTTCGCCGGTGCCGTGCTGTTTTTCGGTGAGCAATCGTTACTCCATTGTTATTGGCACAAGGACCGTTTTGAATTTTTCCGACCTCACCCTCGATCCTTTACCCCCTTCTCCCCCTGAGAGAAGGGGGCAGGTGTTGGATTAGCCCCGACCGTACGTCTTTGATGGAGTTCCCGGGTTGAGGGAGAAGTGGGTGTGCGTGGCCAGCCATGTGCCATCTCGGCGTTCCAGCGTCACGGTCGCTCTGCCGGGCCGGTGAAAGGGGTTGTGGTCCTCGTCGAAGCCGGTCGATGTCCAGGTGGCGACGCCCCACGCGACTTCTTGATTTCCAAAGCCCTGTACGGACTCCGTTGCGACCTTGAACTCGGCGATATTGCCCCAGATGCCCTCCCACTGGTTGCATCGGAGGTTATCGAGGCCGGTGACGATGTCCGCCCGGGTCCCGAACGACACAACGTCATCCGCAAATATGCTCTCGGCGGTATCGTAGTCGCTCGCGGCGCAGAGTTCACCGAGCAACGTGAACCACTGGAGAACCGCTGATTCCGGGTCTGGCTCGGTTATCGGGATTGCGCACGAGAGGTTGATCATACAGTGGCACAGGATGCCACAGTTGGCTCGTAATTACGCGCTCGTCCGCCCGACCGCAGCGAATACCCGGTGGGGGAGGTCGCGATCGGGTCTTCTGGAAAGCGTTCTTTCAGCAAGGCCGCAAGCTCTTGATCTAAGACTTCAACCCGTTCCGCTGAAAGAGATCCCGCTACTCGACCAGGCGCCCGAATCGGACCACGCCACGCCTCGTGCCAGTACAACACGTCCACCGGGAAAGTGAGCCGAGTAATTTCGTTGAACCGGGAACCGGCCTCGCTGGAGATCGACTATTAACTCTGCATGGAGGCCGTTGCCTCCGCCCATCCGCCAGTCAGGATTGTGCGCCTTGATTAACCGCTCGGTCTGATCAACCACGTTGCCAGGCGACCCTATCCAATCGAATCGATGCGAGCAACAACACTTCTCCCGGTTTGAGGAGACATGCGGCCTCAGCAAGCGAAGCGTCGGCCTCGCCCTACGAGCTTGTTGTGATACGGCCCTTCGAGAGCCTCAGGGCACATTTGTCATTCGGAAGCCGTCAGGCGACGAATCTCCCCGCCCGTACTCCACCACCGTCGTTACACAGGGCGAAGTGTGCTGTGGACGATTCATGGATCGCTCGTTTGATCCGCGACGAGCGGAGGCAGCCCGTCCACACGGCGTTTCTGCAGACGCGAGAGGCCCCTTCCTTCATAAAGGGCGAGGGTTGCCCCGCTATTGATCTAGACGGCTGCTACGACCGGGGCTTCCAGGACGCCGGCTTTTTGGGCGGCGGCGAGGACGATGGTCTTTTCGTCAGCCGTCAGGTAATTGTTGGGTCGGATCGACTCACCCATGTCGATACCAAGTCGTTCTGAGAGTATGGCCTTGCAGACGTGTGCTGCAGCGCCGTACATAACGACCAGGTCGACTACCTTCTGGACCTCGTCCTGAAGTTCCTGGGCCCGCTCCATGTTGCCGGCCGTGTATGAGGCGTACAGCTCTGTGTACAGCCACGGGGTCAGCGAGAGCGGGGCGTCGACGGTGCCGATTGCACCCATGGTGAGCGCTGGGAGCGGCAGTCGGCCGGAGCCGGAGAAACAGGAGAGGCCTCGGTCAGCCCAGTCTCGGATCAGGGCGAAGTTGGCGGCGGAGTGCTTGAGGCCCTTGAGACTCGGCACTTCTTGCATCACGGCGTCCATCAGGTCCGGAACGAACTCGACCTGTGTCAACTGTGGCAGGTTATACGCGAACAACGGCAAGCCATCGGCGGCGTCCGCTACTGCCTTGTAATGGTCTATGATCGCCCGCTCGTTTGGTAGGAAGAAGAAGGGCGGTACACAGCAGACCGCTGCACAGCCAGACTCGGCGGCTGCCTTCGCACCTTTGACGGCGCTCTCGGTGCTGATCGCGCCGACGTGCATGATTGCCAGTGCTTTGCCCTTTGTGGTCTCTCCTGCGACGCGGGCGACGGTGTCCCGCTGTTGTTCAGAGAGGATCGGGCCTTCACCGGTGCTGCCTGCAACCCAGAATCCCTGGACGCCGTGGGACATGTTGTCTTCAAGGATCGCCCGAAGGCCTTCTTCGTGAATGCTGCCGTCGGCGTGAATCGGGGTCGGGTTGGCCGGGAAGACGCCCTTAAAGACAGACATATCAATGTTGCCGGTACCGTTCGTGGTCATTTGGATTCTCCGATAGATGTGACGTCGGGCGATCCCGGCGGATTGCGCCAAAGCATACGCCAGCGATGCGGGATTTGTTTGGATGGGGTAATAGCCGCCCGGGCGTGCTGATTGATTTCGCGTGCCGTCTTCCGGGAGTCTTTCTGGTTATTGCGCTGAATAGATCGTCCGTCGATATAACTTTCGTACAGAAAGTTACTCAAATGACTTAAGCCACCGGATTTGTCGGACCATTTCACCGGTATTTGACCGATCGACCTCGGTTCAACATGGTTCTACCGGGTAGGGAGTCACCGAATAGGTCCGTAATCGGCTATTGTCGATCAATCGAATCCCGCCAACCGCCAACTATCCGAGAGTTGCATGGGAAGAATCTTCGGGCGTGGCCTGATAGTGCTGCTGCCCCTCACCATAACCGTGTTAATAGTCGGTTTTGTCGCGGGCCTCGCCGATTCGATATTCGCTCCACTTGTTGACCCGCTCATCGGTAGACACATCCCCGGCCTGGGCCTTGTAATCCTTCTCGGTGTCGTGTTCGTAATCGGTCTTCTCAGCCACCGGGTTGCTGAGGTTTTCGGCCGCTGGATAGAGCGAGGGATCGTCAAATTCCCGTTTGTCGGCCGGGTTTATGTGACTGCGAAACAAGTCGCTATGTCTGTCTCGGGTGGGCAGGAATCAAGCTTCGACACCGTGGTCAGCATCCCGTTCCCGACAGAGACCAGTTTGGCGATCGGTTTCCTGACACGGGAGTTTACAAACGATCAAAATGGTGAATATGGAATCGTGTACATCCCGACCACGCCGATCCCCAGTTCAGGGTTTCTGCTGGTAGTGCCGATGAGCGACATCCAGATACTTAATATGTCGTCCACCGAAGCGATGCAGATGGTGGTCACCGGCGGAGTTGTTGTGCCGGGCGATCTCGGCGATCTCGGCAAGTAGGCAGCGGAACCCCGTTCACGCCCCGCCCCGCCTAAGAACGACGCCGGGCCTTGCCCCGGTGTGAACTCCATCTTTGATCACTGATTCTCCATTTACAAGAACATGTGGCATTCCTACCGGGTAGCGATGCGGATTCCTGAATGTGGCTACATCGCTAACCGTTGTCGGGTCAAAGACGACGATGTCCGCTATCGCGCCTTCACGCAGCACTCCACGATCCGGGAACCCGAGTCGTCTGGCCGGCATCCCCGTCATCTTGTTGATCGCCATCTCAAGCGAGATCAGCGGCTCGTCCCGAACGTAACGTCCTAGGACGCGGGGGAACGTTCCGTAAAAACGCGGATGTGGCATAGACGACTCCCAGATCCCGGCGCGTTCGATCGCGTTGCCATCAGACCCGATCATGGCGTGCTCGTATGCCATGAAGTAACGGATATCGCCTTCCACCCGGTTATGCATGATCTCGGCTACATCGTTGTTCTCTTCGTCGATCAACATTAGCATCGCTTCTATCCCATCAACTCCTCGCATCTCGGCGATCTCGGCCAGCGTTTTTCCGACCAGCCCGCGGTTCTTTTCGCTGGCAACCGTCGCCACCACGTGAGGCTCAAACGACCACGGGAGTCCGCCAAACCAGCCTTTTGAAGTATCCTCGTGGACCTTCTTCCGGATGGCGGGGTTACGGAGCCGTTCAAGTAGCGCGGCCACTCCACCCTCCTGGACCCAGCCGGGCAACAGCTGGCTGAACCCGGACGAGGACGCCGTGTAGGGATACATGTCGCACGTGACGTCGTCACCGTCGGCACGCGCTGCGTCGATAACGGCGACGAGTTGGTCGCCGTTGCCGTACTCCCGAGAGTCGATGATGGCGATATGCGAGAACTGCACAGGGACGTGCGCCCGCCGCCCTATCTCGACCGCCTCCTCTATCGCCTTGATGTGCCAGCCAGCCCAGACGCGGGCGTGCGTAGCGTAAAAGGCGTTATCGTAACGAGACATCACGGACGCGAGCGAAACGATCTCGTCGGTGTCTGCGTAACTCGAAGGTGGGAGAGTGAGCCCCGTAGACATCCCGAAAGCACCCTGCTCCATTCCTGCTGCCAGGAGGGTCCGCATGTTTACAAATTGATCGTTGGTCGGCGGGCTATCGTCCAGTGTCCCCGTCGCCCTGCGCAACGCCGAATGACCGATCAGCGGGGCGATGTTGATGGACACGCCCTGTGACTGGATAGTTTCCGAGTAACCGGCCAGATCATTCCAGTTCCGCTCCCCGGCTAATCCCCTCCCCACCGGCACATTGCCTCCAGACGGAAACCAAGAAAAGCCGCAGTTTCCTATTACCTCCGTCGTGACGCCCTGGTACGCCTTGCTTTCGCCTCCCGGGTGATCGACCAGGGTCAAATCCGAGTGAGTGTGTATGTCTATGAAGCCCGGGCATGCGACGTGCCCGTGCGCCTCGATCACCGTCGGCGTGATGTGTATGGCGTCCGATAGGTCTGCGATAGCCGTAATGCGTCCGTTTGTGATACCAATATCGGTGCGACGCCCTGGGGAGCCATCGCCGTCAATAACGGTGCCACCCCGGATTATCGTGTCAAACTTCATGGGTATCCTCAGGTATTGGTCACAGGAGAAGGGAGTGCCGTTGGGGCCCCGT
Source organism: Dehalococcoidia bacterium (assembly GCA_963580625.1). GTDB lineage: Bacteria > Chloroflexota > Dehalococcoidia > Lucifugimonadales > Lucifugimonadaceae. The sequence goes on from CAUZKS010000016.1 coordinate 5,050, forward strand.
TGCTACAATTGTTCCCTGTGTTATCTGGCATCGTCGGCGAAACGGCTCGCTGACGCCATCATTTTCTCACCGCACTAAGGTAGATCTGAACTTGTTCGAGTCACTATCAGACAAACTCAACGGCGCCTTTGCCAGGATGACCGGCAAGGGAAGGCTATCCGAGAAGGACATCGACGAGGCGTTGCGCGAGGTTCGTCTGGCGCTCCTCGAAGCAGACGTTGACTTCAAGGTCACCCGTGCCTTTGTTCGCGCCGTCAAAGACCGGGCCTCTGACGAGAATATTTTTGCGTCGCTAACGCCGGGTCAGTCTGTGGTGCGGATCGTCAACGAAGAGCTTGTCAAGATTCTCGGCGGCGAAGCCGAGGGGCTGACCCGGGGCGAAGCCCCACCGACGATCATCATGCTTGTCGGGCTCCAGGGAGTCGGTAAGACAACCTCGGCCGCCAAACTGGCTCGCTTGCTCGGGGAGCAGAATGAAACGGTTGCCATCGCAGCATGTGACCTGCGGAGGCCGGCGGCGATCGAACAGCTCGTACAACTCGGCAACGACCTCGGCGTGCATGTGTACCGCGAAGATCCTCAGAAATCGACTCCCCTGAAGGTGGCGAAAAATGCCGTAAAAGAGGCGCAGCGTAACAACACTCACTACCTGATCTTGGACACCAGTGGGCGTATCGCCATTGACGACGAGTTGATGCAGGAGCTGGAGGAGATCCGGGACGCGGTGAACCCGGTCGAGAGCCTGCTGGTTGTTGACGCAATGACAGGACAGGACGCGGTGCGATCCGGGACGGAGTTTCAGGAGCGGATCGGGCTGACCGGCATCATCATGACCAAGATGGACGGCGATGCCCGCGGCGGCGCGGCGCTGTCCATGCGCTCCGTCACGGGCGTGCCAATCAAGTTCATCGGTGTCAGCGAGCGTCCAGACGGCCTTGAGCGGTATCACCCGGACCGGATGGCCTCCCGCATCCTGGGCATGGGTGATGTTCAGACGCTCATCGAGAAGGCCGAGGAGCAGTTCGACACTGATCAGGCCATGGCGCTTGAACAGAAGTTGCGGACGCAGTCGTTCGATATGGACGACATGCTGCAGCAGTTACAGGCGTTCAAGAAGATGGGCGGCATGGCGAACATGATCGGTATGATCCCTGGCATGGGATCTCTCAAGGGTCGCATGGATCCGAAGGACATGGACGAGAGCCGAATCACACGCGTTGAGGCGATGATCCACTCTATGACTCCAGGCGAGCGGGCTAATCCCAAGCTGATCAACGGTTCCCGTCGAAAGCGTATTGCCGATGGCTCAGGCACGACTGCAACAGACCTTAATCAGTTGCTCGGGCAGTTCCGGCAGATGCAGAAGATGATGAAGAAGATCTCGTCCGGGAAAGGTCGCCGCGCAGTGATGAGCATGCTGGAAGGCCGTTAGGGCTCAACAGGCTGCTCGGTCCGGGACCGCTGCGATCAAAAAGATGGTCCGGCTTCATATAGTCGCTCTGACAAACTATTCAGTCCCCAAATAGTCCGGTTTCTGTACGGCACGTGGATCGACGCGCTGGACGATGCCGGTAGCTGCCAATATGCTGCGCTCCATACGCGCCCTCTGGCCGCGTTACCCGTTATGCCAGGCAATACCGACGTTTCTCATCACACATGACAATCTCTGGGGACCCGCACTTTGATCTCACAGCTCCGTATCTACACGATAAACAAAGGCCAGATGGATTCCTGGCTCAAGGTATTCAATGAAGACCTGAGACCTCAACTGGCCGAGCACGGGATACAGGTGGATGGTACCTGGGTCGACACCGAGAACGAACGCTTTATCTGGGTCCGATCTTTTGAGGACCAGGCGGATCTCGAGAAAAAGGAATCCGCGTTTTACGGGTCAGATAAATGGCTCGCCGGTGTGGACCACGTCCGAGGGCATTTGGCTCGTCGGGACATCACCGTAATTAACCCGGTACAGGCGTAACAATCAGCGCAGGCGATGTCGGATTTGAGTCCAGCGACTGTGGATTCTGGACAAAACAGGTGGCTAGCAATGGCAAAGTCTGGTTAATTGCCAGACTCAACCTCCAGTTATTCCTCTCGTCTACAACTATTGAATCCCGCGCGGCGGCTTCACGCGCTGGATGGCGTAGTAGGTGCCGATGATTAGGCCGAGGATGGCTGTGAAGTCGCCAAATATTGTCAATACCAAGAAGGACGAAAGGACCGACAGGCCTGCTATCCACTGCAGGTACCGGCTCCGTTTATGTCCGCTGGCCCGGTATACAACTTCTCCTACCGCCCAGCCGATGGCCCCGACGATGATGATGCCAAAGAACGGAATCTGGAATAGCACGACGATGAACCCGGCGAGAAATGAGAGGCTGATGGCGGTTCCGAAACCGGCTGCAGCCGCTTTTCCAAGTTCACTCGTGTCCGCCTCGAACATCGGTAATGTCCGTACCCGGGCACAGTCAGGACAGCGTGAGCCAATGTCTGTCTGAATCAGACAGTTCGGGCAGATCAGTTCATCGCATCGTCCGCAGCGCAGGTTTGTTTCTGTCTGGGGATCGCGCGGACAGTAAAGTACTTGTTGTTCAGCCATCGGAACAGCAGGTCACCCTGGTGCGTTTCATGCAAGGCGCTACCTGCCGGAGTCTCCTCTCAACCAGGCTTCTCGGTCTTTTATGTCTCTATCGTAGATGAGCCGGTTCCAGTAAATATGAAGTCGGCTCGCCGTTTCTGATTGCTCCCCTGATTGTTCAGGCAGTATTTCAGGGGACGTTCGTCGATCACCTGGATTAGATGCTACCCGTTTGATCGCGGATATCACGGTGAACAACATAGCGTAAATGACGTATTCCTGAGCCAGCCCGAACCCGGCCACAATCAACGGTAGTAGAACCAGCGCGATGACCCACCCGACGGGCGAGTTGCGGGTGATGATCCAGTAGATCAGTCCGATGCCGGCAAATATGAACCAGATCGGCCACGCCATGGCCAACATCACGCCGCTGCCTGTGCCCAGTCCCCTGCCGCCGGAAAACCTGAGGAATACCGACCAGTTGTGCCCAACCAGGGCGGCACATCCCCCTACGACTTCGACGCCCTTGCCGTAGTCCAGAAGCGATCCAGCGACGATCACAGGCAGGGGGCCTTTTACGAACACATCGAAAGCCATCACTATCAAGCCCGCGGTGCGGCCCACCGCCTGAATCGCGTTCGCTCCACCCACATTGCCGCTTCCAATCTGACGAATGTCCTCGCCGTGTCTTATCCGAACGACGAGATAGGCGGTGGGGATGGCGCCGCATAGGTAGGCGCCGAGAGTCAGCAAGAGAATGCCGTAAAGCGGTGCGCCCAGGATCTCCATGTCAGCCGGAGCTTGGGGTGGCATGCCCCTCTCCTGGTATCTGGGGAGCGCTTGTAGCGGCGGCCTTCCACCTGTCTGCGGCGGCACGTAACCTATCTACCGCATCCGTTGGAGGCCCGACCGTCTTAGCGTCGCCAGGCACGATCTCCTCGGATGTGCCCCACGCGTGATAATCGCTGCCGCCGACGGCTATAAGGCCACTACGTTTGGCGACTTCAAGTCGCCGTTCCCGATCGCTCGTGCCGTACTTCGGCGCGAACACCTCTATCCCGTCCAATCCCTCGTCCACCAGGAAACCGAGGACGCGTCTCAGGCCCTTTACAGTTTGGGGGTGTGCCAGTGTGGCAGTAGCCCCGATCGAATGTAGGAATCGAACACCATCGCCCGGTGTCGGTTTGGGTCGTTTGACCCGGGCAAGGCCATCGTTGCCGAGGTAGCGCTGGAAGGCATCTTGTGCGTTTTTCACGTAGCCAGCTTCGGCCATCGCTCGAGCGATATGTGGCCTGCCCACTGCGCCGCCTGCTATCTCCATCACACGTTCCCAACTGATGTGTATGCCCAGCTCTCCCAGCCTAATCACCGTGCCTTGCGCAGCTTCGATGCGTCCATCACGCAGACGGGAAAGAAAGTCCTGTAAGCCGGGCGCACAGGGGTTCACAAAATGGCTGATCAGGTGGACGTCTGATTCGCCGTCTTCCGTGCCCAGTTCTATTCCTGCAATCAAGGTCAGGTGGGGATGGCGTACCGTTGCGGCGCGCGCCTCGGTTATTCCTTCGGTAGAGTCGTGGTCAGTAACCGCCACGATCCTCAGGGAAGTACCTGCGACCTGTTCGATCAATTCGGTAGGCGAAAGCTGTCCGTCAGACGCAGTCGTATGAAGGTGGAGATCGACCACGGGCGGAACGACACCACCGGCGTTATTTTGGATAGACGAGCTCAACGCATAATCCGTATCAGTAGTTTCCGTTTGGTCAGCCCATCACCACAATCAATCAGTATGTTTCAGGGAGAACAGAAGCAACAGGATACAGGCACTCCGGAGATTTCACCGCCGGATTTCGATCCGCTGGAAATGACACCACGAGACGGGCCATAACGCGATTCCGGGCCATCCCTGTGGAACGGCCCGGAATCTGATTTGCCTTGTCTAACGGGAAGCCCGATCAGCGAGCAGTCTCAATAGACCTGGATTCCCTTATCACGACCACCTTGATCTGGCCCGGATAGGACAGAGTGGTCTCGATCCGCTTCGTGATGTCCCGGGCGAGCACGGCGCATGCGGCATCGTCAACGATATCCGGTTGAACCATGACCCGGACTTCACGTCCGGCTTGAATCGCAAAACAACGTTCCACGCCTTCAAAGCCGCGGGCGGCATCCTCAAGTTCCTGCATCCTCTGCACGTAGCGCTCGAGCGTGTCACGTCGCGCCCCTGGGCGTGCTGCGCTGATGGCGTCGGCGGCGGCCACGATAAAGGCCTCCGGGGTCGTCATCTCGGAGTCGTGGTGTTGGCGAATCGGGTCAGCGATCTGGTCCGAAACGTTGTACTTCAGGACCAGATCTGCGCCGATCTCGGCGTGCGGGCCTTCAACCTCGTGAGTGAGGGCCTTGCCGATGTCGTGCAGGAATCCTGCGACCTTCGCACGTTCAACATTTGCGCCGATCTCCGCCGCCATCATCCCCGCAAGCAGGGACACTTCGACAGAGTGCCTGAGCACGTTCTCGCCGTAGCTGTATCGGAACTTCAGCCGGCCTGCTATTTTGACCAACTCAGGGTGCAAACCCTTTACGTTGGCCTCAAATAGCGCCTCTTCACCCGCCTTCTGCACAACCTCGTCGACCTCTCGGCGCGCTTTTGCCACCTGCTCCTCAACCCGGGCCGGGTGTATCCGACCATCCTGGATCAAGATCCCGAGGGCGATACGTGCGACTTCACGACGTATCGGGTCGAAACATGAGATCGTGACCGCCTCCGGCGTTTCGTCGATTATCAAGTCGACGCCCGTGGCTGCTTCGATGGCACGGATATTTCGGCCTTCCCGGCCGATGAGCCGCCCCTTCATATCGTCACTCGGCAGCGGGACAGAAGACACCGAGCTGTCCGAAACAACACTGGACGCCAAGCGCTGTATGGCTCCTGCAAGGATGTTGCGGGCGAGATTTTCAGAGCGTTCCCGTGCTTCCAACTCCGCGTCGCGGTAGCGTCGTGCAAGGTCGAACTCGATAGCCTCTTCGGCGCGGACCATCTGCATCTGACGTGCGTCATTTGCGGAAAGTCCAGAGATCTCCTCCAGCCGTTCAGCTTCCCGTTCTGAGATCTCCTCTAGTCTTGCCAGCTCTTTACTTCGGACGTCTTCAAAGTCCGTACGTTCAGTCTCAAGTTGTCCCTGGAGTCTTTCCAGGCCTGTGTTCTGTTCATCGAGAGCGCCAGACCGTTTGTCCAACGTCTCCTCGCGCTGCTCAGCGCGCCGTTCAAGTCTTTGTATTTCCTGCCGTTCGGCTCGGATTCCCGCTTCTGCAGCGGCTCTGGTCCTATTTCCTTCTTCTTTGGCTTCGAGCAGTATTTCCCTGCTCCGTGCGTCAGCTCGGCGAATCTGTTGTTCTGCCGCCGCCCGTGCAGCTTCTTGCCGACGGGAGTTCAGTGCGCTACGGAGGTAGGTAATACCACCTGCCAGTGCGCTGACCAGTAGAGCCGTTATTACGGCAGTCAGGGCGAGGTCCATGAGTACCTCCTCGACCGTCCTGCCTGGGGTTGACGAGCCGTTTTTTGAGGTAGGCTCGCCGACATTTCCAGTACGGTCATACTAGGGTGGCCCTAATTGCCAGTCAACACGACACACGGTCCCGGATAGAACTCTTGGGCATGTTGATTGTCATGCGAGAGCACTTATTTCAACATCACCGACGCCACGCAGAAGCCTCCGGAGGGCAATCCCGTTCTGATGGACGACTACTCGACTACATATGAAGAGAAGCTGGAAGCGCCCAAATGGCTGCGCTGGGTTTTACTTGCAGCGCCATTGCTGACAATCTCATCTATCGGAGTACGGATAGGCGCCGGTACTGCCGGAGGCGCTGATGGTTTGTTTGCATGGATCGCCGCTGTCGTGTCCACCGCTGCGTTTCTGTTTGCATATATTAATTTCTTGACGCTCCGTACGAACGTCTCTAATGGTAAATTCACCTTCAGGTATGGGGTGGTCCGTCACAGTGTTGTTATCGATCAAATCGAGTCGATAGAGGTCGATGGGTACCGATGGGCGCGATATGGCGGGTGGGGTTACAGCCGGGGGCCACTGGGACGCAGAGCGTGGAGCATGCCGGGCGTTTCGGCGGGCGTTATGGTGGTACTGCAGGAGTCAGGTAAGCGACGAGAGTATTTCGTGTCGTCGCACGCGCCGTTGAGGTTGGAAGCGGCGATTCAGGCCGGGATGGTTTCGAGTAGCGACAACGCGTAGGGGCGCTGCTTGCTTCGCCTGAGGGTATTCCTGTACGCCCCTGCGGCATCTCCGTTTTCAGACCAAACTGGTTGCAACCCTGCGACCTTATAACCCACACGCCTGCTGCACTTAGGCCTCTCCCACTTGGGCGAGAGTGAGCAAGTTGCTTTTGTACAAGTGCCCTGAATTACTGGTCGTAATCCCCAAGACGCGACCCCGGATCGTACGTCGCCTCTTCAAACGGGTATAGCGGGATTCGGCGTCGCTCATAAGTGAAAGTTTCCAGGTCTGCCGTTGTGACGCCGGGGGTGTTTACGAGGATCACTTCTGCGGCGATGGGCTGGTATGCCGGGCGGGGCGATACGACGCCCTTGGCGACGATCACCCGGTAATTCTCCGGCCAGATTCCGATGTGATACATCTGCTCTCGGCTGGTGTTGCCGCTCCGGTGACCTGTGAGGAGGATGGTGTGGTCGTCGGTGGTGTCCAGTCGAATACACGTTCCTGCCGAGAAGTATCGATAGCCGCCGTGAATCGGGCGTGTCTCCTCGAAATCGCCGTCAGAGATGGCCCGGACCTGGCCCGTTACCAGAACCGGTTCGCCATGCATATCGTCCGTCTTGCCGCCGACTTCAAACGTCATCTCAGCGCCAACGCCCGCTGCAACACAGGCTTCAACGGCCTCCGGATCGTATAACGACAACAACATCCCCTTCACACCCATCTGTTTTGCCTGAGCCAGGATGAATGTGGAGTCCGCAGACGAGCCGGCGCCGATGTTGTCGCCGACATCCATCAGTACGATGGGCCCTAAGTGGGAGTGGTCACTATCGGCTACCGGCGCCGACAGGGCACTACCGTCTTCGGGCACGAAATTCATCACACCCTCCGGCTTGGGGCCTACGTACAGGTCTTCGGCCGTCGTCAGCGCGTCGATGATACTCGGAACGGGCACGTTCAGCTCAACCCGCTGATCCCATGCGCGAGCGGCCATCCACCTAGCGGCCTCCCCGGCTGCCACCAGATCATCGTCCGCTATGGCGATGAAACTCATGCCCATCTCTGCGACATCGGCGTACGGGTAGCCCTCGGCGACGCTGGTGTCCAGGATTCCGGGTCGTTCGTTGGCGGCGATGGCGTCATCCACAAGCCCCTTCATCGGCTCCTCGCCGGTGAACTGCCGCACAATGTTGACGAGCACCGGGGGCGTCTCGATCCACTGGACCGGCTTTGTCTTGCCCAGCGCGGCGTCATAGATCAGCTCGGCGGTTTTACGGCCTCGGATGCGCGTGTCAAGGTGAGGATTGGTGCGCCAGACAACACACGCCGTTGTGTGCGCGATCAAGTCACGCGAGATGTTGGAGTGCATGTCGAGGGTGATACCCACAGGGATATCCGGACCGACGATTTCACGTATAGCGCGGGCGAACTCGGCGTCCATGTCCGGGAACTCTTCGGAGACTGCGGCGCCGTGATTCGCGATCAAGACAGCGTCCCACGGGCCCTGGTCGCGCAGCATCCCCAACATCTCGCCTGAGAGCCTGTCGTATGCGTCTTTCGTGATGGTGCCGATCGGTCCCGTGCGGGCGAACATCAGCGGGACGAGTTCAAAGTCCAATTCTCGGGACGCCTCTAAATAGCCGGCGATCGTGTAGTTCGAGTCCCCATGACGCTCGATGATCTCTGCCCCGCGAAGCAGATCTACCTCCACAAACTTGTCATACTCAGCAGGCACCCGTGAGAAGGTGTTGGTCTCATGGGAAATGCCGAGGGTGGCGATGCGCATTTAGTGTCCTGTCGGAGCTTGATGAGTTGTCAGGTTTGGGTGGGATTTGTGGTGATGTCGTTGATTTGGTTTATGTCACGTCCACGTCATCAACGTTTGCCCGCAATGTGGTGCAGACGTAAAGCACGGATCAGGATCAACGGTCTGCCCTAGCTGTCAATATGACTTCGCCGATGCGTTGAACAACTCTGGTTAGGACCGGCCACCGAACCTCACAGATTACCCGTTGTACGCGTGCTTTTCGGCGGCCGATTCGTTGAGATCGCAGCCCCATCCAGGGCCATCCGGGATTGTCATGTAGCCGTCTTTAAGCTCGGGCACGGCGGTCGTCAATTCATCACGCCAAGGTGATGAATCGATATCCGTCTCCATGATCCGCACGTTCGGCACCATCGCTGTGAACTGGAGGCTCTGGAACGTTGCCAGGTGTGACGTGTAGTTGTGCGGAGCGATGTTCATCTCGTACAACTCGGCGAGGTCGGCGACTTTTTTCGCCTGGCTGAAACCCTGCCACGGCACGTCTATCTTGACTGTGTCCATCGCCCGGAGATCGAAGAAACGCTTGTACTCACGTACTCCTAGAAGTTGCTCCCCTGTGCAAATGGGGGTACGTGTCGACGACCTGATCTCGGCCAGCGGCTCCGGCTCAAATCTATCAAACTCCAGCCACATCAGGTTGTATGGCTCAAGGGCCTGCGCAAGCCTAATCGCGGCTTCCGTCTTGAACTCGTAGTGGATGTCGAGTGCGATCCCGACTTTCGGCCCGGCGGCTTCCCTCATGACGGAGATCTGCTGGACTGCGTGGTCGATCAAGTCCTGGTCGGCGTTCTGATCAAAATCGCCGGCGAACACGTCTCTCATCCTTCGGGAAGGATCACCCGGGAAAATGATGTTCGATTTGAACGCGCTGAACCCGGCGTCAGTGGCTTCCCTTACACAGTCAGCGACATCATCCCAGGTTCGGAGTGGCGCGACGCCCAACTCTCCCGCCCGTTGCGCACGGTAGGACGCCAGGTGGGACCAGTAAACCTTCTGGCGCTTCCTGAAGGGCCCACCGAGAAGCTCATATACGGGCTTCCCGGCCTCCTTACCCTTGATGTCCCAGAGGGCCAACTCGATACCGGCGATTGCCATCGATGTAGCACCACCGGACACCTGCGCCGTCTTGCGATACATGTCGAGATAGTGGCGCTCCACCGGGGCCGGGTCTTTGCCGATGAGCGTTGCGCCGATATCCTCAACCAGCCCAACCTGCCCCTTCGGGTAGGAGCCGGAGCCGAACTGGCTGTAACCAGTGATCCCGGCGTCCGTGCGTACGATGCCGAAGAGCCAGGGTCCGCCTC
>CAUZKS010000017.1:0-14964 GCA_963580625.1 Dehalococcoidia bacterium
CATCAAGGATGGTGCGCTACAGTGCGGGTTCTGCACTCCCGGTTTCATCGTCTCCACGACGGCACTGTTGCAGCGCGACCCTGACCCCTCCGAGGAAGAGATTCGCACTAAGCTGGCGGGCAACCTCTGCCGATGCACTGGTTACGACAAGATCATCATGGCTGTCGAAGACGCCGCCGCGATGCTGCGGGGTTAGTTCTCCACAGTACGGTCTAATTGAACCCAGGGGCCGAGCTTGCTCCGCCCGGTTGCCGCATACGAGGTTCAGTTTTTATGGCGACGTATGGCAATACCCCGGTAGCGCTTATTGGTGCGGACAATCTCGAGCGGCCAGTTTCTTCTCCTCAAGCTCTTCAGGATCAGAGATGGGCGCATCGCGCGATACAACCGTTGCTGAATTCGGCCCGAAAGAATCCTCGCTTGCAGTTTTCGGAATAACAGGTGAACGTCTCGCCGGTGAAAACACGATCACACGTCATCCTCCCCCGCGGCTCATTTGCTTGGCTTGAATTCCACAAACATCCACCGACAAATTGCTCTTTTCACCCATCCATGACCGTAAACACCATCTGACGGAAAGTAACACGCCTCCCCTGTGGTAACGTGAGATCAACGGCCCGGAACGGTAATTGGGCCAGATTGGAACCGGTTATCGGTTCGGAAGGCCACACATGGAACCCGTATTTCGAGAAGCTGTTTCCCAGCTAAACGATGACCGTCAGGTAGTCGTAGCGACGGTCGTTAAGACCTCCGGATCGACTCCACAGAAGCCTGGCGCAAAGTTGCTCGTCAGAGATGATGGCAGTGGCGTCGGAACGCTCGGCGGCGGCTGTGTCGAGGGCGACATCTGGTTTGCGGCGCAACAGTTGTTGAAAAGTGGCGGTGCCGCGGAGATGCGCTCGTACGAGCTTAATGAAGAGCTTGCTTCTGAAGAAGGCCTCATCTGCGGCGGGACGATGTATTTCTTGATCGACCCTATCCGCCGCCCGGTGGACTACCAGATCTATGCCGAAGAAGTCGTGACCGCATACGAAGGCGGCGCACCAGTTGCCATCGCAAATCTGATGGTGGCTCCTGAATCTTCAGGATTCTCCGTCGGCGCAAAGATGTTGATCCGTGAGAACGGCGAAACCGAGGGCACTCTCGGCGACTCTCGGCTGAACGAACGATCTGTGCGCAAGGCCGTCAATCTGATGGCGCTTGGCAAGCAGGAGTACGTCGTCGACGAAGCGACCGGCGCAGAGATATTCATCGAGGCGTTTACGACGCCCCCGACGATGGTCCTTGCCGGCGGCGGCCACGTTTCCAAGGCGCTGGCCCCGATCGCACGTTCCGTTGGCATGCGGGTATTCGTTGTGGATGATCGCCCGGAGTTCGCTAACGTAGAACGCTTCCCGGAGGCCGATATCGTCCTGACCCAGGACTTCGTCAGCGGGATCGCAGACCTTCCGATAAACGCCAACACATTCATCGTGATCGCAACTCGCGGGCACCGGTACGACGATACGGCACTTGAGGCCGCTGCACGCACTCCTGCACGTTACGTCGCCCTTCTCGGCAGCAAGCGGAAAACCATCATGATCTACGAAGAGTTGATTCGGCGCGGCTTACCGATAGATCGCGTGCGTGAACTCAGGGCCCCGAGTGGACTGGACATCACCGCCCGCACACCGGAAGAGATCGCCATTAGCATCGTTGCAGAAATTCTGATGTTCCGTCTCGGCGGCACTGGCCTCCCGCTGAAACTGGACGAGAAGTTGCTCCAGATCGCAGCCGATCACGCCCGGTCAGAGGCCACGACGGCTGCCGACTGACGAGCGAAATATAGCTTTGTCGATCTGCGCAATCCTGCTGGCCGCGGGTGAATCCAGCCGCATGGGCACGCCGAAACCGTTGCTCGACTGGTTCGGCGCGCCGCTGATTCAACGCCAGATCGAGGCGCTGATTGAAGCGGGCGTCGATGAGGTGTTCGCCGTGACCGGGAATCGCGCCACCGACGTTGAGTCCGTGCTTACGTCTGTATCACCCGTTATCTCAACAGGAGACAGGGTCCACGCGGTCAGAAACACGGAATTTTTGTCCGGCAAGACGACATCGATTAAGGCTGGACTCGCGAGGCTGCCGGATAACGTGGCCACCATTGTTCTACTGGCGGTCGATCAACCCCGGCCCTCCTGGTTGATCCGGGAGGTGCTGGAGTCACACAAAGAGGCAGGAACGCTCATCAGTTCGCCAGTATTCGATGGGCATGGCGGTCACCCGCTCGTGTTCGATGGCTCGCTGCTGTCCGAGCTGGAGGCGATTACGGAAGAAGGTCAGGGAGTACGCCAGGTCATTCAGGCGCACGCTGACTCAGTGAATCGACTCCCTATAGACTCACCAATCGCTCGATTGGACATGAACACACAGGAACAGGCCGTCGCGGCGCGCGAGCTATTTCCAGATCCGCGGGTCAGCTGAGTATGGCGATCGGTGAGGCCCTATCTGGCGCGCGTCAATACCTGAACGAGTCGGGGATTGATGGCTGGCTACTGGAAGACTATCGAGGTTCGAATCCAATCCTCTGGAACCTGATCGGCAACGTCGGCCACGTCACCCGGCCCTGCTGGTTTTTCGTCCCGTCGGATGGCGACCCGGTTTTGCTGACCCATGAGGTGGATGCAGGTCGATTCAGTTCGATGGTTGAGGCCGCCGGTGTAGAGAACGTCAAGGTCCAGGTAAGACGCTTTGGCAGCCGCGTCCAGATGCTTTCCGAACTTGGCGAGGTACTTTCGAGCCGACGTGTTGTCGCTATGGAGTACTCGCCCGAGGCCGCTTTGCCACGTGTGAGTCGTATCGACGCCGGAACCGTTGAACTGGTTCGGTCACTTGGAGTGGATGTCGTCAGCTCCGGAGATGTTCTCCAGTACTCGACCGAACGCTGGACTCCAGCCCAGCGAGCGTCACACCAGGTCGCCATGGATGGGTTAGTGCGTACCGTGCACGATGCTTTCGCATTCATCGGCGAGAACATCAACTGGAAATTGACCGAGCATGACGTCGCCGAGTTCATCAGGGGTCGATTTGAGCGCCTTGATCTCGTAGCGCCAGATGGTCCGATCGTCGCAGTGGATGCACATGCATCTGATCCGCACTATGAGCCTGCTCCCGATACATCTGCCATCGTCAGGAAGAACAGCCTGATCTTGATAGATCTGTGGGCCGTTTCTGCCGAACCCGGCTCGGTCTTTGGCGATATTACATGGACGGGCTTCACCGGCGAGCCGACTTCCAGACATGAAGAGGTGTTCCGGGTTGTCGCCGATGCCCGTGACACAGCCGTGAGTTTCATGCAGGATGCATTCTTCAGTGGACGTGAACTTGAGGGGTGGGAAGTGGACCGAACGGCTCGTAATGTGATTGAAAAAGCCGGGTACGCTGACCACTTTGTTCACCGACTTGGTCACAGCATCGGTTTCGAAGTCCACAGTAATGGTGTCAATCTGGATGATTGGGAGACACACGACACACGAAAACTAATTCCCGGCGTTGCGGTATCGGTTGAACCGGGGATTTACCTGCCAGAATTCGGCATTCGATCTGAAATTGATGTGTTTCTGGGAGAACATGGACCGCAGGTCACAGGCGAAATACAACAAGAAATAGTCAAAATTGATGTCTAAGGGGTTCGGCACACTACGGCCTGGGAACCGCGTGAGGGGTCGCATCGAACGTGCGCAATCCGAAAACGCGTGGGGCCGTGTTACGACCCGGAGCAAATAAGAAATGTCATTCACCGCATTCCTGATAGGGAACGTACTGCTCGCTCTGGTCATGCTGACGTGGAACCTGTACACACAGGTGTCGCTCCGCGGCGCAGATCCGGAGGGTAAGACTCGTTGGACGGTTGCCGTCGGCCTTCAATGGCGATTCGGCGCCGCCACGGCTGCGTTGATCGCCGTAACGGTCGGCCTGTTCGACGCCATACTCTTTGGAGAGGGCGAAAAGATTACGGTAGTAGCAGGAATCTTTTCGATGCTGGCTCTGACGATTGCCGTGGTAAACGCAGTCCTGTCCCTGATCCTGTCCGCTGAGGTGATGGGCCGGGGAGTCGACGCCAGGACATCTTCGTTGAGCGACGATTCGCCGTGGCGCCGGCCGATCGAATGGACGACCGTCGTTGGGGTGCCTGTGTGCCTGATAGGCGCATTCATCTTCGGCATCGTGGCCTGGTCACTGTCCTAGACCTTGATGCAGGCCACCTGGTGCCTGTTCCCGCGCTCGATGAGTTCCGGAACCACCTCTGCGCACTCTGAGGTTGCGATCGGACAACGCGTCCGAAATACGCACCCCGACGGCGGGTTTATCGGGCTCGGGATATCTCCGGCCAGCACAATTCGTTCACGTTGTCGCTCGAGTATCGGGTCCGGAATGGGCACGGCCGACATCAATGCACGCGTGTACGGGTGCGTCGGATTCTCGTAAAGGTCCTCGCTCGATGCCAGCTCCATGATCTTGCCGAGGTACATCACGGCTACTCGATCGCTGATGTGACGCACAACTGACAGATCGTGGGCGATGAACAGGTATGAAATGTTGAACTCAGCCTGCAGGTCTGTCAGCAGGTTCAGGATCTGCGCCTGGATCGACACGTCCAGTGCTGAGACGGGCTCGTCGCACACGATAAACGACGGCTCCCCGGCCAGCGCCCGGGCTATACCAATGCGCTGCCGCTGACCGCCCGAAAACTCATGCGGATAGCGACCCATCATCGCCGGATTCATCCCGACGCGCTCAAGTAGCTCCGCGACCCTGTCTCGGCGCTGATTCTTGTCCCCCGCCAATCCGTGCACCGTCAACGGTTCCCCGACGATCCTGCCCGCGCTCATACGCGGGTTCAGGGAACCGTATGGATCCTGGAAAATGATCTGCATTTCGGATCGGAACGGGCGCATCTGCTTTGCCGATACGGCCGTGAGCTCGACGCCCCTGAACTGGACCGAGCCAGAGGTAGGCCTTTGAAGTTGCAGGATCGCCCGTCCGGTAGTCGTTTTGCCTGAACCGCTCTCCCCTACCAGTCCGAGCGTCTCGCCGGGTGCTATGTCAAAGGAGACGCCGTCCACGGCCTTCACTGCTCCGGTCTGTCGTCGAATCAAGAACCCGGAACTGATCGGGAAGTGGACCTTTAGATCATGTACGGAGAGCGTCGTGTTCGTCTCGGAATCGACGCTGATCCCGCCCGGATCAGCCGAGTCTTGCCCTACAAGACGGGTTGTCATGACGGTTGTTGTTCCAACGCTGTGCCGGCGGCGATATTCTCAGATTCCCAGCAAGCCACCTGATGATCTGTTCCCGCAGCTACACGGCCCTGCGACGGACGTACGGGTACCTGGACAGGTGACTCGACCCCGCAGCGATCCACAGCCCATCTGCATCTCGGCTCAAACGCGCAGCCGGCAGGCAGGTTGGCGAGGTCCGGTATTTCACCCTCGATGGACTCAAGTCGGTCGCGAGCCGAAGCGTCCAGACGAGGTACTGAGCTCAGAAGCCCTGTCGTGTACGGATGTTGAGGAGCCGCGTATATCTCGTCCGCCGTCCCGGATTCGATAATCTTCCCGGCGTACATCACGGCGACCCTCTGCGCATACCGGGCCACGACCCCCAGGTTGTGGGTGATGATCAAGAGCGCCATCTTGAACTCGTCACACAGGGATTGTAGCAACTCAAGGATCTGCGCCTGGATGGTTACATCAAGCGCCGTAGTCGCCTCGTCTGCGATCAGGAGTCGTGGATTGCAACTGATCGCCATTGCGATCATGGCCCGCTGACGTTGGCCGCCACTCAATTGGTGCGGGTAATCGTCAAATCTCTTTGACGGGTCAGGAAACCCAACGCGGTTCAGGATTTCGACCGCCCGGTCACGCCCGGCCCGTCCCTTCAAATCAAGATGGATCTCGAAAGCCTCGGTGATTTGTCTGCCGATAGTGAGTACCGGGTTCAGAGATGTCATCGGCTCCTGAAAAATCATGCCGATGCTTCCGCCACGCACACGCCGCATCTCCCGTTCAGAAATCTGTCGGAGATCCGTGCCCTCAAACAGCACCTGGCCGTCTGTTATTTCGCCCGGGGGATTCGGGATCAACCGCATCACCGACAACGATGTCACCGACTTGCCGCAACCAGATTCCCCGACAAGTCCGAGTATCTCGCCCTCATCGATGTGAAAAGAAACGCCGTCTACAGCCTGTACATAGCCGTCAGCGGTGGCAAACCTGGTGGTCAGGTTGCGTACCTCAAGAAGATGTGTAGAACCGGCTTTTGCCGTGGGTAAATCGGGCGTCAATGAATTACCCCTGTGTGCCTGTTCCGGGCGAGCAGATAGCATTCAGTCCGCCCGTCGGTGGTGGACATGAGAGTGGGATTTAGACACATGAGGAGATAATGCATGGCTTGTCGATCGATTCTAGCTTTGCCCGGCGCCACGCTGGGATTCTTTATGAGTGCCTTGATACTCAAGATCGGCTGGAAGAGTCAATGATGATCTCGGGGTCAATGATTTCGGCTGCGCCGTATCCAAGTACCTTACGTTGATACTCTGGGTTGTCATGGTGCCCGCGGTGGCCGTAATCGCACGTGCTCAAATATGATTGGCTCCCTGCATCGTCCACACTACACGCGGTCGGATCATCGACATCGATTAGCTCGATATCCGGGCTTCGGAGGGGTGAATTGGATTTTCGTGACGTAACCCTACAGGCCATCGCTGATTTCAACACTCAACTGGACGCAGCGCTGGAAGGCCTGACGCCTGAGCAATGGCGCTGGCGACCGACGCCGACCGCCAATCACATCCTATGGACAGTCTGGCATCTGACCCGGGTAGAGGATGGCTGGATCAACTGGTACCTGAGCGATAACGGAGAGAGGTGGAAGGTTAACGGGTGGGCAGAGAAGTTCGGCTTGCCGGCTAGAGATCGGTGGGGAGTCGGCGATACTCCAGAGCAGGTCGGGGCGTTCCCGGACGTGCCAGCTAACGTTGTCGAGGGATATCGAGCAGACGTAATGGAGAGCGCGTACCCGGTGATCAGAGGGTTTTCAGCGACGGACCTGGAGAGAACGAACGCTGACCACAATCCATTTCAGCCTCGACCAGCCCCGACCTTCACCTGGGTACTGGCCCGGATCTCAGTGGAGTGCTCGCAGCACATTGGACAGGTGGCTTACATAAGAGGCTTGATGCCAGAACAAGATAACTGGCAGGAATAGTCCTGTAGTTGCTGATATCACATACCGGGGGTGTCCGACTGGCTTTACCGGTGAGTTAGATCGCAGACCATGCACCTGCTTACAGGCTGCCGGCCTCCATACCTCCACCAGACAACTGCGTGCCGATCCCTCGCTCCAACGCAATATCCAATACACGCTTCCCGACTGCGATGTCCTCCATCGCCACGCCCTGTGATTCGAAAAGCGTCACTTGGGATGCATCAGTGCGACCGGGGTTGGTCCCGGCCACGATTTCGCCCAGATTCAAGACCTGTTCCCATCGGATACGTCCTGAATCGGCGGCGGCCATAAGATCCGCACACTCGATCTTCGCCTGATCCACATCGTCGGTCGCAATCACGTCGGACTTCACAACAGCGCGTGTGTCGAGTTCCCGCCTCTGCCACCCGTTGGCGCCAGCGGCGTTGATGTGGACACCCTCGCCGATGGAATCGCCGAGGAGCACCGGATCACGGGCATTCGTGATAACGATGATGATGTCGGCGCCCTCAATGCATTCATCGACCGACGCCGAGGCGGTGACTGGGATCTCCAGTCTTTCTGTCATTACTTTCGCGTACCCGTCCCGATTTTCGGCGGCTCGGCTATAGACGGACGCTGACTCTATTTCACGGACACCCGCGACGGCCTCAAGTTGGGTCCGCGCCTGGTAGCCGGAGCCAATCACCGCGACCTTGCTGTTCTCACACGGGCGTGCCATGTGTCGCGTCGCTATGCCGCTGGCCGCGCCAGTGCGGATCTGGCCCATGAGGTTCGCGTCCAAAATCCCTAGCAGACCCTCTCCAGACGCCCCGTAAATCAATACCTGAAACGAGATGCCGCCGCTGCCGCCGACGTAAGACTTCGAGCCGACTATTCCCTTTCCAGGCCAACCCGCAGACATCAGGTTGTAGGAACCACGCCCCAGGGCGATACGGCTACGGGAGTGGTTGATAACTTCACCCCGCCCCCAGGCGCCAAACACCTCTTCGACCGCGTCTAGAGCCAGGTCCATCGTAAGAATTTCGCCGACTTCAGCTTCCGTCAGATACAGAGTCATTCTCGCTAGATCCTCGTCCTTAGGAATAAATAACGGTAGGTAACTTGGCAGATTCTATAGTCGGAAGACGACGTATGACTGAACCGTTCATGTGGATTCTCGAGTAACGGAGGGGGTTGCCCCCCCATTGGGGTTTCGCCCGCCACCGGTCCTTGACGCAAAAAGATGACCGACCGGCGGATGTTCCCCGCCCAGAAGGAACGACAGCTGAGGATGTCAGTCAGATACAGTCTTGCTTCCAATTGGGCAGTTGGAAACGGGCGGCCACGTGATAGTCCAGAGGCGATTTCTGACGGGAGAGTGCAACCGATGCCGTGTGTATTCGTACTGGGAATCTGGCGGTCCGTGAAACTAGTGAAGGAAACGCGGTCGTAGACAACGTCCGCTTATCTTCCCTCCATCCTCGGCGTGAACCGGTCCTCGGCGAAGCGGTCTCCTTTGATGACGACGGTGCGCGGACCCATCACCTGATAACCATCACCACATCTTCATATCGGTCAGATTTTTCACCTCGGGAGCATCGAACTCTAAAGGCGGTCAAAAACGAACCATGTCTCGTTGATTTACACAGCCCATTGCGATGCTGGCATCTGCCGTTGATAATCCCAGTTGGCCCGTCAGCGTTGCGGGACGGGCGGTACTAGACCGCACATAATTGATACAGCGGAGGCCCAACAATGCCCCGGGAATGGACGTTTGAAGACGCTCTGCCGGTCATTGGATCGATAACAGAAGGCAACGCCTGGGATGGCAGCCGATTGTTGTTCACCAATATCGCAATGAACCGGATGCTGGCCTACGACCCGGCCACTGGAACCGTTGTGACGGAACGCTCTGGCACTAACGCCGCCAACGGCCTTAATTTTGATGCGCAGGGAAGGTTGTTTGCCTGCGAGGGCGGTGGACGGCGGATCGCCATGTACGAGGATGGCAAGCCAGGCGTTACCGTTGTGGACCGCCTCAACGGTAAACGCCTCAACGGGCCGAACGATCTCGCGATAGACCCGCATGGCCGGATCTACTTTTCTGACCGGATCAACGATGTGTTTCCAGAGATGGGGATCGAATTTTCGGCCATCATCTCGGCCGATCCTCAACCAGACGGCAACTGGAAGGCCGTACAGCGGACGTTCGATTCCACGATGCCGAACGGTCTGTTGTTCTCCATGGACTATAAGACCCTCTACGTGGCCGAGAGTGACTACGGCGCTGGCCGCTTCCGGCAGCTTCGTGGATATCCAGTGAACAGCGATGGATCGCTTGGCGACTACGAACTGCTGCACGATTTCGGGCCGCATCGGGGCATCGACGGCATGACCCTCTCATCAGAAGGCCATATCGTCGCCTGTACCGGGTGGGAGGTCTCCGGCCCGGGTCCGATGATCACCGTTTTCGAGCCGGATGGCAGGATTGTCGCGACACATCCAACGCCGGCGATACGCCCGACCAACTGCACTTTTGTCGGAGAAGACTTGTATGTCACCAGCATCGAGGGACATCTTCTCGTTGCAAAGGACACCGGCATGACCGGCCACCTGCTTTACCCGTGAGGCACACCACATGACTGAATGGACCTTTGAGACCATAGCCGAGCGTGACTCACTCACTGAGGGCCCGGCCTGGGATGGGACCGGCCTGCTGTACTCCCACTGCGCCGCAGATCTGACGATGAGATGGGATCCCCAGACCGGAGAAAGTTCCGTATGGCGGGAAGATACCGGTGGAGCGAACGGGATGGTGTTTGACCACAACGGACGACTGTTTGCGTGCGAGGGTAAAAACCGCCGGATAGTCGAGTACGTGGCAGGTGAACCGACCCGTGTGATCGTGGACAATTTCGATGGACGTCCTTTCAACGAGCCAAATGATTTGGCGATAGACCACCGGGGCCGAATATGGTTCACGGACCCCAATTACGGTGGCCGACCGTTGAGCATCCCAACGGAGCAGGTTTATCGTGCCGATCCTCAACCCGATGGCAGCTACACCGCGGTTCGTGTCACCGAAGACATGAGGAGGCCAAACGGGATATTGATCTCTCCTTCAGGAGATCGGATATTTGCCGCCGACAGTGTGGGCGGCGTGAAGGCTCATCCCCGCTTCGTGTCCTACCCAATCAATCTCGACGGCTCACTCGGAGATCAGTCCACCCTCCATGACTTTGGATGGGGACGCGGTATCGACGGGATGTGCTGGGACGCCGATAACAACATCGTCGCCAGCGCCGGGAGTCATAGCTACGGCCCGGGTCCGATGATCTACGTATTCAACACGGACGGACGTGTCCTTGAGACGCATCGAACGCCGTCCGATATGCCTACGAACTGCCTGATTGGTGGTCTCGACTACGACGAACTGTTCATCACGTACGGAACCGGGATAGTACACCGGGTCCGAGACTCTGGGCTGAAAGGCCGGCCGACGCTTTAATTCCGGAAACCCTTGGGTCCGCAAAGACCGCCGTTCGGCTCCCTTTAGCGGGCCGTAACAAGATGTTGTTCCTCCAGACCTTGACCTCTCTTGACACCAGACGATTACGTTAATACCCTGACCGCAATTGAATATGCCCCGGGGGAGCTTGGGAATCCAGGCTGAGAGGACAGTTCACCACTGTCGACCCCTAAACCTGATCTGGGTAATGCCAGCGGAGGGAGTGGTTTCCATGCCTTCTTTGCCGCCTAGATTGGGCGGTTTTTTTCGTCCCACGATGATCTCGATCGTCGGGACGGTGATCAGGAGGCTTGTGATGACCAGATGGACAGCAATCGTCAGCATCATGCTCGTGCTCGCTTTCACCGTAGCGTGCAGTGAAGACGAAGACAGCGAGCTTGTAATCATGACCCACGATAGTTTCGACATCTCCGAAGCGATTATCAACGAATTCGAAGAGGCAAACGACGCCACGGTTGTCATCCAGAAAGCGGGCGATGCCGGGGAAGCCCTGGTACGGGCGATCCTCGAAAAAGGTAATCCGTCTGCTGACCTGTTGTACGGCATCGATAACACCTACTTGGGACGTGCACTCGAGCAGGAAATTTTCGATGAATATCGGCCGGATCTACTTGACCAGGTACCGGACGAATTCGAGTTCGACAGTTCCGGGCACGTTACCCCGATCAACTACGCCTACGTGAACCTGAACTACGACAAGGACTTCCTCACCGAAAATGGCCTCACTCCCCCGGAAACCCTGGAGGAATTGACCGGCCCCGACTGGGATGGATCGCTGGTCGTGGAGAATCCCGCGTCTTCGTCGCCGGGCCTGGCGTTCTTGATAGCGACAATCGCTTACTTTGGTGAAGACGAAGATTACGATTACCTGGACTTCTGGGCCGACATGAAGGCCAACGATGTCCTAGTAAAAGACGGCTGGAGCGACGCCTATTACACCGATTTCACAAAGTACGGCGGTGATAGGCCACTAGTTGTGAGCTACGCCACCAGCCCGGCCGCCGAGGTCTTCTTCTCCGAGGAGCCGCTCGAGGCGTCACCGACCGGCAACATCCTCATCGACAATGCCACCTTCACCCAGATCGAGGGAATAGGGATTCTCAAGGGAACAAACAGCAAGAACCTCGCCAAGAAGTTCATAGACTTCGCCCTTGGGACCGGGTTTCAGGAAGACTTCCCGGACAAGATGTTTGTGTACCCGGTGAATGAAAAAGCCGCTACGCCTGATTTCTTTAAATTTGCCGAAGTCCCATCGCAGCCGGCCGGGATCAGCGCAGAGGAAATAGGCGAAAAGCGTGAACAGTGGATACAGGCCTGGACCGACGTGGTCCTTCGCTAAGTTCACTTGTGGTCGCAGCCCGGGTAGTTCGCGAACGCGTTTTACGAGGGCCACGGGCTACGTGACGGTGGCGTTTCTTATCGTCGCGGTGATGTGCCAGCTGCCGGGAAAGCAACGTGTATACAGTAGCCAATAGGCCTCCGACAAACGGGCGAGACGATTCCTGCACAGTCGGATCGGGTGTCTGGTGACGGCTAACCGATTACTGGTATTCGGGCCGATATCGTTCATCGCCGTATTCTTTCTATACCCGCTCGTAGCGATCCTGGCGAAAAGTTTCGGCGGTGGGGCAGTCGGGTTGGGTCCCTTCCAGGTACTGCTTGGTGATTCCTACTACCTGGGCCGGATCTGGTTCACCATCTGGCAGGCGGCGTTCTCTACGTTCCTGACGTTGGTCCTCGGCCTCCCGGTCGCCTACCTATTCGCACGCCATGAGTTTCCGGGCAAGTCATTGCTCAAGGCGTTGACTACGCTCCCTTTCATAATGCCGACGATAGTGGTGGCGATGGGATTCGTCGCCTTGCTGGGCTCCGGAGGGCTCGTGAACACGGGGCTATCCGGTGTTTTCGGCGACAACGCGCCACAGGTCCGGATCGCTAACACTCTGACGATCATTTTCATGGCCCACGCCTTCTACAACTACTCGATAGTTGTACGGATCGTCTCAGCGTACTGGGCCAACTTGAGCCCGCAGTTTGAGGAAAGTTCTGCGATGTTGGGCGCAGGTCGGGTTCAGACCTTTCTTCACGTCACACTGCCCCTGTTGCTGCCAGCCGTATGGTCGTCGGCAATCCTGGTGTACATCTTCTCGTTCACCTCGTTCGGCGTGGTCCTGGTCCTTGGCGGATCCCAGTTCGCAACGATGGAAGTCGCCATATACGAGCTCACGGTCAAATTATTCCGGCTGGATATCGCCGGCGCTCTGGCGATAGTTCAGATCGTCTTCACCTACATCTTCCTGCTCGTTTACACCAGGATTCAGGCACGCAGCGCTGTCCCCGTCACGCTAGTCCACCGTGAAGCGATTTCAGGAAGGAAAAGGAGCGTCCGGGACACGCTGTTTGTGATCGGGATTATCGCCGTCCTATTGGTGGTTCTCTCCCCGCTGTTGGCCCTGGTTGAGCGTGCGATCTCGACTAACAACGGATACTCATTCACCCATTTTTCTGCACTGTTTTCCAACGATAGCGGGTCGTATTTTTATCTGTCCCCGTTGCACGTGATCTGGAACTCGATTCGTTTCGCCTTCGTGTCCATGGTCATAGCCATGCTGGTTGGCACGGCGGCCGCCTACGTGATAGTCAGGCCCGGCAAAAGGTCTAGCATCCTTGACTCCCTGTTCATGTTGCCACTGGTCGTCTCCGCCGTGACGCTTGGATTCGGGTTCCTGGTGGCGTTTAATCGACCACCCGTCGACCTGCGAGGGTCGTGGCTGATACTCGTAATCGCTCATTCGCTTGTGGCCTATCCGTTCGTCATCCGGACGCTACTGCCCGTACTACGTGGAATGCCTCCACATCTGAAAGAGTCCGCTGCCTTACTGGGCGCGTCTCCACGGCGCGTTTTTATCCATATCGAGCTTCCACTGATCGCGAGGGCCCTGGTCGTGGGAGCCACGTTCGCGTTTGCTGTATCCATGGGAGAGTTTGGGGCGTCCCTATTACTCGTGAGACCAGAGTTCACGACGATCCCCGTAGCGATATTCAGGTTGCTGGGGCAGCCGGGAGAGGCAAACCTGGGTCAGGCCCTTGCCATGAGTACGCTGCTTATGGCTGTGGTCGCGCTCGGATTCGTTGTCATTGAGCGGTTCCGTTACCGGGACATCGGCGGATTTTGATGGCGGCGTCACCGATCCTCCAGCTCGATAAAGTTTCCAAGTCTTATGGCGAGATGTTTGCTATTCGCGATGTCTCGTTGAACGTAGACCAGGGTGAACTGGTCTGTTTACTCGGCCCAAGTGGGTGTGGGAAAACAACTCTCCTCAGGATCATCGCCGGCCTGGAAACTATGGATTCAGGGACGATCTCGTTCCGTGGCGAAGACCTGTACGGGATGCCCCCCCATTCGCGAGGCTTCGGTTTCATGTTTCAGGACCTCGCACTTTTCCCCCACATGGACGTTTTCGGGAACGTGGGATTCGGTCTGCGGATGCAAGGGATGTCGAGCGACCGAGTCCGGATGCGGGTCGATGAAATGCTGGAACTTGTTGACCTTGGTGACTACCGAAACCGAAAAGTCCATGAACTGTCCGGCGGCGAACGTCAGCGCGTCGCCCTGGCACGCTCCCTCGCTCCAGCCCCAAAATTACTGATGCTGGATGAACCGCTTGGTTCTCTGGACCGGGTTTTGCGGGAGTCTCTCCAGGTACAGGTTCGTTCGATCCTCAAAGAAATCGGGGTGACGGCGATCTACGTGACCCACGACAAAGACGAAGCTTTTGCCCTCGCCGACACCATCGTTTTTGTAAACAGTGGACAGGTAGTTCAGTCTGGACCCCCCGAGGCGCTCTTCCGGGCGCCTGCAACCGAAATGGTCGCTCGATCTTTGGGCCTCAGGAACATCATCGAGGGGACGATAGTCCGGGCGTCCGATTCGGTCGAAATCGCGTCACCCGCTGGAACCCTGTCAACTGCTGGTTCGCTACCCGGTGGGATATCCGTTGGAGACGGCGTTTTAGTGATCATCAATGAAAGAGGTCTTTCGGTCGCACCTGTTCACCACGAATGGGCAGAGATAGGAACCGAGTTGTCCGGAGTTGTGAACGAGCAGAAATTCCGCGGTGGAGAATCTGAAATCCACATGACGGTTGGCCGAAGTAAGTTGGTTTCCATCGTCCCCACGGTCGATGCGCAAACCGGAGTGACGCCCG
>CAUZKS010000018.1:0-14748 GCA_963580625.1 Dehalococcoidia bacterium
CCAGCCGGCGGACATCGTTCGCGGGCTCATCGATATCTCAGGCGATCCGGATCTGGTGCACGAAGAGCAGGACGACAACAAGTCACGCCACGGCGTTGTTGTCCTCTCCAACGACCAGACGATCGTACAGGCCGTCACGAGGCTGGCACGTTGCTGTTCTCCGGTGTACGGCGATGCGATCACCGGATACATAACTCGAGAACGCGGCGTGACGATTCATTTGCAGACATGCCCCAATTTGCGAGCGCGTTTAGAGCCAGAACGATCCGTCGAAGTCGCATGGGGCCATCTGGCTGAGCGCTACCCGTCACGTCTCCAGATAGACGCCGGGGACAGAGTTGGGCTGTTGAGTGATCTGACCGCCGTGGTGTCCCGTGAAAAGGCAAACATCCATCGTATCCACTCGAGTGAGCAACAGATCTACGGCCGCTCGATGGTTGAACTCACGGTGTACACTAGTGGGGTTGATCAGTTGATGAGATTGTGCGCACGATTGAATGCAGTTCCCGGCGTGCAATCTGTCCAGAGGCAGGGCGCTGAATAATCGGTCCACATCCGAGGCTGATTAAGCCTACAAGTAACCAAAAAGGAACCCGGTCGCACAGATAGCGGCCCGGTTCCAGATGCGGCGCGAAGCGCCGTGTTTTTCCGAGGAGAACGAACGAAAAATGCCCGCAGCGAAGGCCCGCAGAGTCGCAGAACGCAAAACAGAGCGCAACCGACCAGTTCGGTCTCTTGCACGCAACAGAGTTGCTGCAGCACGTGACGCTATCGATCAAGATCCCGCGTCGGAAGAGGCTCAGGAAGCGGTGGCCGCAGCCAAGAGTGCACTCGCCATCGCGGCGAGCAAGGGCGTCGTTCACAAGAATAACGCGGCACGCCGTATCTCCCGCCTCGCCCGGCATTTGAATCGGGCACGCGCAGGCCAGGACTCCTAACCCGGGGCACGCAGAACATTGACGCAGCCGGATCACGGACATGCACAAGGCCCAGGGCCCGGTGAACCCCGGACTCATTACGGCTGGAGCGTCCATCACCCCTACAACGGCGTGGAAAACCACGTAGCCGTTGAGGTAAGGCCACATTCCGGATTCGTCCGGCACTGGCGATTTGTCCTGCCAAGCGATTACGAGGGAGTGGTGCAATGGGGCGTCGGAGAACCAAATGGTTCGCCGATAGGTGATCGCCTCCGTGGCGAAGCAAGCGGCGGCCCGACGCAATTGCTAAACGGACCGGACGTAGTTTGGTTTGGCGCCGCCGAACGGCTTTCGGCATCGTCTCGTTCTGCTTACCTTGTCTTCAACGATCCACCACCTCATTACGTCTCGTTCGGTGAGGCTGAAGGTCCCGAAGATCCCCCTAAAACGCTTGAAGGGATCTCGTTCGGCGATTCGCACGAAGAGCTGGCCGATGCTCACAATGGACATTCCCACGGCGAGCACGATCCTGCGGACCAACAGGGTCATGGGCAGGACCACGCCGGGCATGATCACGGCCCGGGCGAGCATTAATCAGCGGCGATCCGTTTCACGCCACAAAGCGCACTGTCTGGCCTCGCTCTTTACCTCATGGCCGTTGTCGCCTGTGGCAGCTCAACGACTCCTTCAGACCAAATTCCGGCCAGTCAGCCGAATGACTCAACAACGATAGAGGTCTCGTCTATACCCCGCGGATATCTAAGTCGTTTCACCACCTGCGCTGCACTACCCGCGACACCCATTGCCCGTGTCGAACCCGCCCACCCTCTTCCAAATCCATCGCCAATACCTTCCCCACAGGCGCTGGCGACGAACACGATGACTCCGACCATCCAAGCTCCAGAACTAACATCAACGCCCGACATCCGCGCTGCGTCGCCTACTCCAACTCCACTCGTCCCCACCCCAATAACGGTGCCTGAACCTTCAACCGTGACTCCAACGCTGAAGGTGTTGTCGACCGCGACGGTGCTCACGCCACCGACACCACCGCTTCCTACTGTTCTCAAAATATCCTGCATTGTCTCGATGGCGTCGTCCCTAGTTCGGAATCCCACGAGTATGTCGAGATTACGAACTAGGGTGGTCCGGGCACAGATATAGGCGGATGGACACTTACAGATATCGCTGACCGACCGCCTACCTTCCAGTTCCCGTCGGTGATCCTGAAAGCCGGCGCATCGATCCGTGTGTACACGAGCGAGGTCCACCCTGAGTCCGAAGGATTCAGTTTCGGTCGAGGAACCAGGATCTGGAACAACAACACGCCTGAAGAAGCGGGCCTGTACGACATCTCTAGACCACTCGTTAGCCGAAAAAGCTACCCTCCCGGCTGCTAGCAATGCCCGGTGAGTGTGCCAAAGTCGCGTTGACACACTCACCGGGCATTGCTAGCGTTCAGAACATTAGTGCGGAATATGCTCGACAAACGTCGGGGGAAGCCGTTTTACCACTCGACATTCCACGGACGGACAAGTAGATGCGAGAGCTCTCTGAAAGACAGCAGCGGATCCTTGATTTCATCGAGGAGTTCATGGACGAGTACGGATACCCGCCGACTATCCGAGACATCCAGGCCGGATGTGAGATTAGCTCGACCTCGGTAGTTGATTACAACCTTCGCGCTCTTACTGAGAAAGGGTGCCTCAACCGAGACGCTGAGGTATCAAGAGGTCTACAACTGGTGAATCGTGGAGGTCGTAGAGCGGATTTTTCAAATACCGTTGCGATTCCCCTACTTGGCACGGTCGCAGCGGGAGAGCCGTTCCCGTTGCCATCGGCCGATTCTCAGGGCATCGAGACTATCGATCTGCCGCAATCCATCACAGGATCAGGAGAAGGCCTGTACGCACTGAAGGTCAAGGGCGAATCAATGATCGATGCCCTAATCGCGGACGGGGACCTCGTGATCATGGAGCAGACCAGCCGGGTTGAGAACGGTCAGACGGCGGCTGTCCGGTTGAGGCTTGAAGACGAAACGACTCTGAAACGCTTCTATCGGGAAGGCGATAAGGTCCGCCTGCAGCCCGAGAACAGTCAGATGGATCCAATCATGTGTGACGCCTCAAACGTAGAGGTGTTGAGTCGCCTCGTGGCAGTCTGGCGATACATCGGATAATTCTCACAGGCGATTCAGGAACAAACGGTCTCCACGGGCGTATACTTGGCTACTGCACGGATATAAATGGAGACGGTCATATCGTGATCGTTATTGTCCGTTGTAACCGGCAATATTTCTGGAGTAACGCAAGATGCCGAGGATCGGCCCGCTCGAACTAATCATCGTCCTGGTGATCATCGTTGTTGTGTTCGGCATCGGACGTCTGCCTGAAGTCGGTGGAGGCCTTGGCAAAGGAATCCGCGAGTTTCGTCGGTCATTGACCGGCAAAAACGACGATGACGGAGACGACACGGGCGACGGCAAGAGCGGCATCTAGTCCGTCTCAACGTAATTGACCTGATGAAAAGACCCGCCTTAACGGCGGGTCTTTTTTGTCTTACAGATCGGGCGTTGTAACTGACCGATACGTTAACCATTGGTTGGGCCTGTTAACAGACGTCTTACGTACCGGCCTCTGCCTCGACATCACGCTTGCCTTTGTTTCGTACGCCGAAACGGGCAAGCCAGTATCCGAGTTCGTAAAGAACGA
Source organism: Dehalococcoidia bacterium (assembly GCA_963580625.1). Taxonomy (GTDB): domain Bacteria; phylum Chloroflexota; class Dehalococcoidia; order Lucifugimonadales; family Lucifugimonadaceae. Next base: position 3,629 of record CAUZKS010000018.1, read on the forward strand.
TAATCGGTCCGGCAACCAGAGACTGGTTCACCGGGTCGAACGTTGGTGTAATCATCGCCCCGGCCACGAAAGCCATGACAACGACCCACTTACGCTTCCCGGCCAGCCACTGTGGCGTCACGACGCCGATCTTCGCCAGGAAGAAGATCACGATCGGCAACTCGAATATTGCGCCGAGCCAGAACAGCAGCGACGTCACAAGGCCCACGTACGAGCCGATCCGTATGAACGGCGTTGCGATGTCGCCCCCAAAGTTCAAAAGAAAGTTAATCGCAGGAGGAAGCAGGACGTAGTAGCCGAACGCGACACCTGCGGCGAACGACAACACGCTGGCCGGAAGTAGAACCCACACCCAGCGACGCTCGTTTGACTTCAGCCCGGGTGATGCAAACCGAGCGATCTGAAACAGCATGAACGGCGTCGTGATCGCAATTCCCGTGAGTACGGATATTTTTACGACCGCGCCCCAGAACTCCGTCAGGTCCGTGAAGATCGTCAGACCTTCTGTGTTTCCGTTCAGGTCGTCAGCAGGCGCCAACAACCAGCGCAGGATATGCCGGTGGAACACAAGGGCAATGCCTGTGGCCGTAAAGAAAAACAGGATCGTGTGGATCAGTCGTCGTTTCAGCTCCCTGAAATGAGCCGAAAACGGCGTCTTCGAGTCATTCATGCCGATCCACCGGCAGGCGTATCCGGATTATCGCTCTCTTCGGGCGTCGCCATCTGATCATCTTCCAGCACATCTGGTCGGCCTTCATCGGCAAGGCTACGCATTCGTCCCCGGGGCCTTCTAACAGCGCCCACGGAAGCCTCAGATGTTTCTTCCGGATCCGCCTTAGAACCTCTCGCAGCAGACCCATCAAACGGGCGCGCTGGCTTATCATCCGCATCATCGAACTCGGTCATGATCATGTTTGTGAACTTATCGCGTTCCGTCTTAAGTTCACGAATCAGCTTCCCGGCGTTCCGGCTCGTCTCGATCATTTTCTTCGGCCCGAGTAGGAACAACGCAAGTCCGGCGATAATGACCAGCTCAAATCCACCGATTCCTAAGAAATTCACGACTGCGCCGTCACGGTGTTCATGGGGCTCGAGCAGTCACCACATTCAAGGTCCAAAGCCAGTCCCGCGAGATTGAATAGCTGACCCGTAAGGCACAACGGCAGCCCGACCACGTTCAAATAACAGCCCTTGATTAGATCGGCCGGGTTGAATGTCTGATCCTGTATGCCGTAACTACCTGCCTTGTCGAGAGGCAACCCGGACGATACATACTGGGCGATCTCTGTGTCGCTTAAATCACGTATCTGCACATCCGTGGATGACCACCCTGACCATTTACCGACCCGGCCGTCCAGCGCAACCGCAGTAATAACCCGGTGTGGCTGGTTACGAAGCCGACGCAGCGTCGCTTCCGCTTCTTCGTGCCCGGACGGCTTGCCAAGCACCTCGCCGTCAATCACCACGATCGTGTCTGCTCCCAGTATCACGGCGTCCGGCGTGTCTTGGGCAGCCCTCGCCGCTTTGTCAGATGCCAGGCGCAGCACCCAAATCTCCGGAGTGCTATCGCCGGGCAGGCGATGCTCAGGTGTATCCGTGGGACATACGTCCGCGTCTAATCCAGCCGCAGCCAGTATCTGGGCGCGACGAGGGGATCCGGACGCCAGCACAAGGTGCGGCATGTTCACGGTCGATACGCCCAGAAGCTGGCGGTTCGACGGCGTCGGGGGCTCAATCATCGTGCGTGAATGATACGCCCAGACGGCTTGCATGACCGCCCCACATCGTAAGAATCCCGTGTAACAAAATCACGTAACGCTCAGGCCTCATGGCGCAGAAATGACACGTTTTCGATATGCCGCGTCTGCGGGAACATGTCCACGGGCTGAATCTCCTCCAGGATGAACGGCCCGGCCACCAGCGACGCCAGGTCACGCGCCATCGATCCAACGTCGCATGAAACGAGCACGACACGATCCGGGGCGAGACGCCCCACAGCTGCGATCACGTCCGGGTGGCATCCCTTCCGTGACGGGTCCAAGATGACAACGTCGACGTGAGAATCGAACTCTGACATCACTACTTCCGACCTACCGAGAACCACCTCCACGTTATCCAGTCCCTCTGCGTTTCGTTTCCCGTCCTCGACAGCGGACGGAGAGTCTTCGATGGCAATCACTTTGTGAGCATATGGCGCAAGCAATATGGCGAATACGCCGACACCGGCGTAGGCGTCAATCAGAATCTCTTTGCCGGACAGCTCAAGTCGGTCCCGGACCATCTCGACCATTCGTTCCGCCTGTTCAGTGTTGACCTGAAAAAACGACGAGCCGGCGACCCGAAACTCCCGCCCCAGCATCTTCTCACGCAGATGCTGCCCACCGGATTCGATACCCATCGGCTCGCCGCCATCGTCATTGAGACGGGGCTGCACCAGTCGATCACCGGTCCCAACGCCCACACGTACAGAAAACTGCGTCATCCCCGTCACTCGTCGCTGGGTCGCCTTAAGTACCTCGTTGATCGAGTCGTGCATCAGCAAACAACGCTCAACCGGAACAAGGGAGCGCGTGATCGCATTGACGTATCCAACCTCGCCGTACTTTCGTCCGACGCTAAAGCGGGCGTGATTGCGATATCCAAGCTCCTGTGGAGCGGCGAGGGTTGGGAGGACGTGCGCGTCCTTCACCGACTCCCCAGATGCCAGTGCGTCGACGACCATGTTCCGCTTGAATTGGAGCTGTCTTTCGTACGAAACGTGCTGCCACTGGCAACCCGTGCATACGGCTGCATACCGACATTCTGGTATTCGGCGGTCCGGTGACGTTTCCGCCACCTCCACGACGCGCACCCCGAGGTGCTCGGGGAATCGTCGCAGTACTTCTACAGTCACCGACTCTCCGGGGATTCCGCCTTCTACCAGTACCCGGACGTCTTTATAGTCCGCCCACAACTCACCTAGCTCGTTCATCGAACCGAGTACCACATCAAACGTGTCGCCGCGGTCGATGCCGAGCTCGTCCGTCGGCCACGGGCCCTTGTACTTTCGTCGGCCTCTAGACCTGTTCCTGGGCTTGTTACCAGCGCTGGCAGACGCCAAATCAACTCGAATCTATAACTATCGCTCCGCTGCCGGGATCGGCCCGAATCACCACTCCCGGCCGGACGCACGCCACGAATACGGCTTCCGGAACCATCTATGCTACCGCTGCTTCGTAGAAATGCCGATGGGATTAGATTGCCGACCGTTCGTTTGCTATGATTCTTATTCGTAAGAAGAAATAAAGTTGGCAACGCATCTCGATTTCGAGATCAGAGTCAAACACAGAGTTTGGTACCGAAAATTGGTAATCGAACCCAGTCCTGAAATAGCAGCCGCACCGGGCATTCCGGCAGCACGAAACGTTGAACGTCGGCTTCCCGAGTGGTTCAAGGTCCCGATGCCAGGCGGAGAGAACTACTCCGATCTGAAAAAGCGCATGCGGGGCGCAAGCCTCCACACGGTCTGCGAAGAAGCCGCCTGCCCGAACATCGGCGACTGTTGGGACCGTCGCACCGCCACCTTCATGATCCTGGGCGACACCTGCACACGCGCCTGCTCGTACTGCAACGTGAAGACAGGGCGACCCACCGAAACCGACTGGGCAGAGCCTTTCCGCCTGGCCCAGACGGTCAAGGACATGGATCTCAAGTACACCGTCATCACCTCCGTCGACCGCGATGATCTTGAAGACGCCGGTTCGACGATCTTTGGCATGACTATCAAGGCTGTCCACAAAGCTGTGCCCAACTGCAAAGTTGAGGTGTTGATTCCGGACTTTGGCGGCGATCGCGAATCGCTACAACGTGTGATGGACGCCCGGCCCGAGGTGTTGAACCACAACATTGAGACGGTGAGACGCGTTTTCCGCAAAGTGCGGCCGCTTGGCGACTACGATCTGTCCCTCGAACTATTGAAGCGCGCCAAAGAGATGCGGCCGGACGGCGTCACCAAGTCTGGGATGATGGTCGGATTAGGCGAAACGATGGACGAGGTTCTCCAGACGATGGAAGACCTGCGAGCGAACGACTGTGATCTGCTTACAGTCGGCCAGTATCTCCGACCGTCCAAAGGGCATCACCCCATCATCAAGTTCTACCACCCGGACGAGTTTGAAAAGATTCGTGAGGCGGGCGAAGCGATGGGCTTCAACCACGTCGCATCCGGACCGCTGGTCCGCTCGTCCTATCACGCAGACGAGCAGCACGAAGCGTCAATCGCTGGCAAGGCTGACTAACCTGCCGCGACGCCCTGAATCGTCTCAAGCCTGAGGTCAGACGCGGTTCCGTTCGTCGGCGCCCATCCGCTCAGGTCTGATCGCAAACCGTATACCTCGTGCCGCCATACCACCGGAATGGCCCAGTACTCCTCGTACATCTCACGATTGAGTTGCCGGAGCCGCTGGTCCCTCTCAACAGGGTCCACCATCGCGCTCAACTCATCAAATAGCTTGTCCCCGCGTTCAAGGTCGTGATAGGTCAGCAGGGCCGCCGGGTCTGAGGTCAGATAGCGCTTGATTCCACCAAGAATGTCGGGCCACGTCTGGTAGTTCACGCCGTGGAACAACGGGGCCGGCGCTAGGTCTTCAAACTGCTGCGGGCGGGGTGAATGTCGGGCCAGAATTTCGGTATAACCCGCAGACCGTATCTCAACGTTCATGCCGATATCGCGAAGGTTCTCCGCGATCATCTCGTTGATCTGGATTAACTCCGTCAAACCGTACGACGGGGCCGATAAAATGGTCACAGTCTCGCCGTCATATCCAGCCGCGATAAGCGACTCGCTAGCGGCAACCGGGTTGTAAGGGTACGGCGGAAGTTCCGGGTCGTAGCCGTCCGAAAGCGGGCTAAACAGGGCGGAATTTGAGGCGATTTCGGCGACCTCCGGTTCGTAAACAACGTCGATGATCGACTGGCTGTCGATCCCCAGAGTCAGCGCCTTCCTGAAATCCAGGTTATTGTTGAGGGAGTCCGACTCTGAGGCCGTGAACAGCCGCATAACCGTGGTGTTCACGTACTTCGGACCATCAATCGTGAACCCGGCATCTCGAACCGACGGGACATCGCCCTGAGGCTCGTCGATCGACCACGGCCGTCCAGACGGCCTGAGCACCGTCATATCGACATCACCCCGCTTCAACATCTCTGCGCGAACGGCAGGTTCCGGCGCAAGTACAAGCCGCAACCGGGCGAAACCTGGCACGCGCCCCAAATCCCAGTAGTCGGAATTGGCATCGAACTCGATCCACTCCCCAGCCGAACGCCCGGAAAACTTCCACGGCCCGGTCCCGATCGCGGTGACGCTGCCGGCCCTATGCGCAGCCAGCAAAGGCGCGTCGCCTGCAACAGGGCCAAATGCGTGCATGATCGAAACGTTCGGCTTCGTCAGATGGAGCACCGCCGTGTAGCGACCGGTTATCTCGACACGGTCGATCACCCGGGCCAGCACCGGACATACGGCGCAACGTGCATCTTCCCGGGTGTAATGGTCGATTGAGTACGCGATGTCGGCAGACGTGACTTCAACGCCGTCGTGCCACTTAATGTCCTGATTCAACGTGAGGGTATAGGCAGAGGCATCGCCCCCCGGGTCCCAACGGGCGAGTAGTCCGTAGCGTTGATCAAACTTGCCGTCCGGCCCAACTCCCACGAGGTAGTCGTACAGATGGCCGTGATACTGGAGACCCGGCTGTCCGTCCAACGAGGGATCAAGCGTTTCCGCCCAGAACGAAGGCAACGCCACCGTCAGTGTTTGATCGAGCGGCTCAGCTGCGTCATCGGAGCTGCACGCGATCGCGCCCACGATCAGTATCACGGCGAGAGGCCAAAACCGGCGCGTCGCAAAAATTAAGGATAGCGAGTTGAGCGACATATGTATTTGCCACACTCCCCGATACCCGGAAATCAGGAGTAGATAGGAGGAAAGAACGAGCGTCGAACGTGGATCGGTCACACGAGCCGACTTCTGAGACACAAACAGTGTGCCCCAACGTCACCCCAGACTACGACCCACATCCGACGCTAGATTCGAATTACTACCTCGCAGGAACTGCGTATCCGGGAAGACGACCCCGTTCCCAGACATGTTCGAGAGCGACTTCCTCATTCAGATCGCCACCCCAGCCCGGCCGATTCGGGATAATCACCTCGCCGTTCTCGATCTCGAGTTTCTCGGTAAGCAGATCGTCCTTCCACGGCACGTCATCAATATCGATCTCCGAAATTCGGATATTGCCAACGGATGCGCAGAGCGCCATCGAGTGAAGCGTGGACAGATGACTGTAGTAGTTGTGCGGAGCGACGTTAATGTCGAAGGTCTCCGCCATATCTGCAACCTTCTTCGACTGTGTGAAACCGTTCCACGGGAGGTCCACCATGCAAACGTCCATGGCCCGAGCCTCAAAGTAGCGCCGGTAGTCGCGAGATGTAATCAGGTTTTCACCTGAACAGATGGGCACGCTCGTAGAGTCGCGAATTTCTCGCAACCCTTCGGGTTCATAGATATCGATCTCGACCCACATCATCCTAAACTCTTCAAGCGCCTTGCAGATGCGCTTCGCAGCCTCAACGCGGAAGTTGAAGTTCAGGTCGAGTGCAATATCCACATATGGACCAACGGCGTCTCGGAAGGTACCGATCTGCGTCCGGATGTGGTCCAGGAACTCGTTTGTTACGTTGCCATCGGTCGAGCCCGGCCCGCCACCAAAGCCGCCGAGCCGCTGGGAGCCGTAGCTTTCTTCGCCCGGGAACAATGGATTGGTCTTGAGCGCCGTGAAACCCCGCTCAACGACTTCTTTGCCGAGAGCCGTAACGTCCTTCCATGACGTTATGGGGTCGACACCGATCAGCTCGGAGTTCGCCATCCTGGAGCTTCCGCAGTGCGACCAGTAGACACGCTGGCGCTCGCGCATCGGACCACCCGCCAGCTCGTACACTGGGACACCAAGCGCCTTGCCCTTGATGTCCCACAGCGCCATATCTATCCCGGCGATCGCCTTGCCTGCAATGCCGCCCGGACTCTGGCGACCCATCCGGTACATGTCCCAGTACCGGGCTTCAACGGGGCGAGGGTCCTGCCCGAGGAGGATCGCCTCAAACTCTTTCGCCGTCTCCACAACTCCGTACGGATTGCGTCCATCAGAGCACTCGCCGTATCCGGTAATTCCTTCGTCCGTGCGAACAGCAATGTATTGCCAGGGTCGCCATCCGGCATCTACGACAAAGGTGTCGATTCCAGTGATCTTCATTCCGGTGCCTCTCCAGTTGAAACGAGTTGTTTGTCGGACGCAGGTTACACGCCTTGCCACGGGCGCGGAAGCGCTATTCCGTCGACCACGTAACCAGCCAGCCCTTCTGTGGTTCGGCCCAACTGAACTTCACGCCATCGCCGTTGGGGACAAGACAGCCGGGGAGAAGCTCCGCAAGACTCGCTGCGTTTGGCGTTCCCGGGTTCAGAAAAAGTCGCTGCATGGAACGCCTCAGGGCCGAATCAACGTCGCGAAACTCCCCGTGCGGCCTGTCCTCCAACCGATGAAGGTCGTACTCGATATCAAGCAACTCCAGCAGACCACGGAACTCCGACATGGCTGGGAGTGGAATCCGTTTTTCACCAAAGAGGCGCTCGAACAGTTCGTGGAAATTCCCTTGCGGCGGGCGCTCACGAAGCATGACAGTGACGCGCTTCCGGGCGTGGTGTTGCAACTTCTCCAGAAATGGCAGGATCGGCGATGTGGCGTACATCACGTGCGAGCAAACGACGTGGTCGCCCATCGGAATATCAGCATCCTCCCACGTTTCAGCTACCACTTCGATGTTGTCCACCCCGAGTTCAGAAATGGATGCCTCCATCCCTGCACGCATCACAGGCGACGGTTCGACCACGATCACTCGTGCGCAACGGCGAGCAAGCGGAATGGCAATTCTTCCTCCACCTGCGCCCACATCGATCACCGTATCGTTCTTTTCGAGATAGGTTTCGATCACCCGTACGGCCGGATCCAGGTCCGCCTCGGCTCTATCCGGCGGAGCGAAACTCCGTGCAATACCGGTCCAGTGATCCCTGTCAGGTGGTGGATCCCGAAAGCGATTCGTTTGCTCATGCTCGCTCAAAACGAGTCGATCCCATTCATGGGCACACTCAACGGCGGCCGACGTTATGTGCATAGTGTTCTTTACATCCATCCGCGTTAATACTGTCGACCGCCCCAATTCCCCTGAGCCGCCCATGATCGACTGCCAACGTAACTCAAAATAACGAACATGCCCTTCATTTCTTCTCGCGGCGTCTCCATCCATTACGAAGTCGAAGGGGATCCAGAGGCTCCGCCCTTGATGCTCCACCACGGGTGGACGTCCGATATCGAATCCTGGCGCGACTTTGGATACGTCGGCGCGCTTGAGGATCGGTTCAGTCTCATCATGATCGATGCCCGCGGCCACGGGCTAAGCGATGTACCAGATAACGCTGACGACTACACTCCTGACGTGTTCGTCGCGGACGTCGAGGCTGTTCTGGATGCCGTGGGCATGGAATCCGTGACGTTCTGGGGCTACTCCATGGGCGCGGCGATCGGGTTTCAGCTTGCGGTCAGCGCGCCAGACAAAATCGACCGTTTCATCGCGGGCGGCATGCACCCGTATGGCAACTCTACCGACGACGACGGCGCCCACGGCCCAAGGCCCACGAAAGCCACTTCGGAGCTTCAAGCAGGAGGGATGGAGGGATTTATAGAGGCCCGAGAACGAGATCTCGGCGGCAGGCTTGTTCCGAAGTTACGGGATCGATTGCTCACGTTCAGTGCGTCCGGCCTCGCCTTTGCGGGTGAAGCATGGGCTGGCTGGGAGGGCGTAAGCGATCACTTGGCAGACATCAAGGCGCAAACGCTGCTGTACGCAGGAACCAGTGACACCGCATTTCACGATGGAGCGAAGCATGCTGCCGATGAGATGCCAGATGCCCGCTTTGTATCAATGCCTGGGATGTCGCACGACGCCGGTTTCGCATCCTCCCGAAAGGCGCTGGGAGCTATCGGCGATTTTCTCGGGTAAAACGCACAAAACAGACCAATCCACTCTCCCCCGGGTAAAAGAGGTTTATGGACATCAATAGATACGCCCCGATAGTTCTCAAGCATCAGATCGCCGTATTCGCACCACCCAAACAGGTGTGGGAGCGTATTGCGCAGGTCGAGTACTGGGCGAGGTGGCACCCCGACATCGGGAAGGCGGAATGGACGGACGACGAGCCCATGGATCGGCGCGGGTTCTCGTTCGGCGTGAAGGTGTTCCGTTTTAACGCCCGATTGTGGATCTACGACGAGCCTTTCGTAATTGGCTGGGAGGCCCGCCACATGTTCTCCAACCATCGCCAGTTGTTCCGACTCGACGGTGACTACCGCGAGACCGTCATTACCAGTGAGGCGTCGTACGAAGGGCCGGCGGTGGCGATGATGCCGAAGCGGTTACGCGATCCTCTGGACAGGTTCGGCCAAACCTGGCTCGCCGCCATCAAGACCAATATCGAATCCGCTCGCGAGAACGGCGTACGACTTCCGGGAGCCCGCAGGCCGAGGATAGGCAGGTAATCGAGTTGTAGTTCACGGGCCGCCGACCGCCAAGACACCCTTGATCCCGAACGTCAGAAAGGGCATCCATGCTGCTTGGAGTCGCAGGACTTACACCCGGAGACTGGACTACGGTCAACCAGAACGTGGCGAGCGACGACGCTGATTACGTCCGGGGCACGATCTTTACACGGTGACCGGGTACACGGTACCGATATCCGATTACCTGGAGCATTGGTCCCATGAGGCCATCGCGTTGTCTGTCCGGGCCGAATGTATAAGGCGGCAATTATTTTGGATATCGACGATTACGTTTTTCGTCACGTTCTTTATTTCATATAACGATGTCTTTACACGGTTACCACAATCAAGCGGTCACTTCGATCATCGCCCGTATGTCTCGTATTCGGGTGTGGAGAAGGACCACTGATCGCCGACGAAGCGAGCCCGGCCCGGGGCAACAAAGCCCGACGAAAGGCGGTCGAGCAGTGCAGCCGATTCACGTGCGCAACTACAGATGACAGGTTGACCTCGCAATCCCCGCGCGGCGGAGGACGCCGTCTAATTTCATAGAGCCAAGTGGGGCTTCTGGGTCCGATTACACGACCCGAAATAGTTAAGCCGATTCGGGCTCGCACGACCCGTGGGCCATCCGGTGGTCGCGCCGGTATTGAGGGATAACGATGGAGTGCGACCGGGAATGAATTTGCGGCCGTCCGGGACCCCGTAGGAAATGCCCGGGTCCTGAAGGTGGCGAGGAATATGGCATCTCCACAGCGAAGAAGTCAGCGCCAGTACGCCGCTGGCTTTTCGTTTTTCAGGGCCTATTCGCGATACAAGGCCGTTACACAGAACCGGATCGCTATCCGGGTTTGCGCATCCGGGCAAGAATGTGCCGTCCACCGCTTGCTGAGTAACGCGTGTTCCCGGTGTTCATGACTTCCACGAGTTGCCGTGCGTCTATCAACCCGGCATCCGCAAGTAGACTCGCCTCTATCTCTTTCGCCCTCAAGAATCCGAGCGCTAGATCGGTGACGTCGTGCGAAAGTTCGAGCTCCATGCCGTACTGTTCAGCTATCGATTCACCCGTCACGCCACTGGATCCAAAGAAGTCAGTCAGCAGGAAAAGCCCACCCGGCTTCAGGACGCGCATGATTTCCGGCGGGTGATAGAAACCCTCGGTCGATAGCACGATATCGAACTGTTCGTCCTCAAAACTGAGCACCGTATCTCGATCCGCTACGAACCTGCAGAGGTCTGAGATGCCTTCTATCTCCGCCAGTTCCTCGGCAGTCGCAATCGCCCGCTCATCGATGTCATAGCCCCAGACCACGCAATCGTAGAGGGACGCCAGCCAACGGGCGTTGCCTCCGATTCCGCAGGCCGCATCGAGGACCGTCATCTCCGGGGCCATTTCGACTCCCTGGAGTAGGATCCGGACAAGGGTCTGGTTGGCGCCCACGTGCTGGAATTCGCCGTACGGCTCTGCATCGGGGCGTTCCCGTTCCTCAAACCACT
>CAUZKS010000019.1:0-14617 GCA_963580625.1 Dehalococcoidia bacterium
TCCTATAACAACAGATACCGCGTTCGCGATCGATAACTCGTCCATCCACTTTGGTTCCGGCGTTACAGGGGAAGTTGGGTTCGAGATGCGGCGGCTCGGTGCGAAGCGGGTGATGGTGGTGACCGACCCGCGTCTGAAAAACAGCCGGGCCGTCGGCATCACGATGGAGTCCCTTGCAGCGGATGGCGTCGACGCCGTGCTGTTCGATCGCGTCGAGGTCGAACCAACCGACCTCTCTTTCAAGGACGCCATCGCTTTTGCGATAGATGGCAAATTCGACGGGTACGTCGGCGTCGGCGGAGGCTCGGCGATCGACACATGCAAGGCCGCCAACCTTTATGCCACGTTCCCGGCCGACTTCCTTGACTACGTAAATGCCCCGATCGGCAAAGGCAAACTGGCGCCAGGACCGCTGAAACCGATGATCGCCATCCCGACAACGGCGGGCACCGGCAGCGAAACGACTGGTGGCGCTATTTTCGATCTTCTGGAGATGAAGGCGAAGACCGGTATCTCCGACCGTGCCATCCGGCCGACCATCGGTCTCGTGGATCCGGACAATTCCGACACGATGCCGGCGATGGTTGCGGCGTGCAGCGGATTCGACGTCCTGTGCCACTCCCTTGAGTCGTATACGGCGATGCCGTTCAGCGACCGGGAAGCGCCGGAGGACCCGGGAAAGCGGCCGGCGTATCAGGGAGCCAACCCGATCAGCGATGTGTGGGCGATGGCTGCACTGCAAATGGTGGCGAAAAACATCATCCCGGCCGTCAAAGACCCGACCGACCAGGCGGCGCGCTCCAACATGATGCTTGCCGCCACGTTTGCCGGGGTCGGCTTCGGAAACGCCGGCGTCCACCTCGCCCACGGCATGTCGTACCCGGTGTCTGGAATGGTGAAGGAGTACGTCCCAGAAGGCTATCCGGAAGGCCACGCGATGGTGCCACACGGCATGGGAGTGATCCTGACAGCCCCGTCGGTGTTCCGATACACGGCGCCGACCAACCCGGACCGACACCTGCACTGCGCCCGAATCCTCGGAGCTGACACAAGGGGAGCTAGCCCGGAAGACGCCGGCGATCTGCTGGCGACCGCCATCGTCGGATTTATAAGAGATCTGGATATGCCAAACGGCCTGGCTGGCGTCGGGTACACATCAGGGGACATTGGTGCCCTGGTGGCGGGAACCCTGCCGCAGCATCGTGTGACCAAGCTGTCGCCTCGCCCAATTGACGAGCCCAATCTGCAACGAATGTTCCAGGATTCGATGACCCTCTGGTAGCCATCCAGTGGTCTGAATATTTGGACAGGTAATTCCTGAATATTCTTTGAGGAAGTTTAGAATCCTGCTGATATGCCGATAGATAAAACCGTAAATAATTTCGCCGAAGCCGTGTCCGACATCTCTGAGGGTTCGGTGGTGATGATCGGCGGTTTTGGTGGCGCAGGTGGGATGCCGCATCTTCTGATGCTGGCGCTCCGAGACCAGGGAGCACGCAACCTCACTATCATCGGGAATACGGCGGGTATAGCCGCGCCAACAGGCTTTGGTTGGCCTGAAGGTGTGGAGCCGATAGACCACGCCGTACTGATCGAGAACGGTCAGATCGCCAAGGTCATAGCGTCGTTCCCGGTTTCCGGATCTGTGTCGCGTCCCAACGCGTTTGAGATTGGATTTCGGGCAGGCGAAATAGAGCTCGAGGTCGTCCCGCAGGGCACGCTGGCGGAGAGGATGCGTGCAGCCGGAGCGGGGATTGCCGCGTTTTACACGCCAACCGCCGCCGGAACGATGCTGGCGGAGGGCAAAGAGTCACGGATGTTTGACGGGCGTGAGTATGTGCTCGAGGAGGCGCTGCATGCCGACTTTGCGCTGATAAGGGCGAGGACGGCGGACACGCTTGGCAACTTGATTTACACAGGTACGTCCCGCACCTTTAATCCACCAATGGCGGCGGCGGCTCGTGTGACAATAGCCGAGGTTGACGAGATCGTCGAACCGGGCGGGATCGACCCCGAACGTGTCGACACGCCAGCGATCTACATCCAACGGATAGTCGCTCGCCCTCCAGTTTCAGAAGGCGGATTGGAGCTGCCATGATGACGCTCAAATGCGCCCTCTCCCAGCGGGTACGATCACGCGCATCAAGAGTGAGCGGGCCGAGACCGACGGCCGAGATCGGCGGGATAACATGACAGACCCGGCGCCCCGGCTAGGCCGTGAAGTGATCGCCATGCGCGTTGCGCGTGAGTTCCGTGACGGTGAGGTCGTTAACCTCGGCATCGGCATTCCAACACTCTGTTCCGATTTTGTGCCGCCCGGCGTTCAACTCATGTATCACTCAGAAAGCGGCTTGCTGAACTGCGGACCGCTGGCGGACGAGGGCGACGGTGATGTGGACCTGATCAATGCCGGCGGCCAGTTTCTCAGCCCGATACCGGGCATGGCGTACTTCGATTCCGCTGAGGCGTTCGCCATGATTCGCGGCGGCCATGTGGACGTAACCGCTCTTGGCGCATTGCAGGTTTCGGAGACCGGCGATCTGGCGAACTGGTTCCTCCCGGCACGAGGTGTCGGAAACGTCGGCGGTGCGATGGACCTGGCCGTTGGCGCGAAACGCGTGATCGTGGCGATGGAACACAACGGACGTGACAGAACGCCAAAAATAGTCCCGGAGTGCAGCTTTCCACTCACAGGCCAGGGATGCGTCGGGTTGATAGTTACCGACATAGCGGTGATTGAAGTGCTGCCAGAAGGCGGGGGGCTACGGCTCATCGAGCACGCGCCTGGCTGGGACGCGGTCTCAATCCAGTCTCAGACGGGCGCCAAGTTGGCGGTGTCGCCGAACCTGACCGAGATCACACTGGCCTGATCACGAGACCAACTTGCTCTACCGGCCTCCGTTGTTGCGCCACATCCGTAATCCTCATTCACGACGATTCGTCGTAACACTGATCCTCGATGAGAAAGATGAAAAAATTGGGGCGTGAGTCAGGCTTATAGATACTCGACAGGCTTGGGAGATCAATAGTGTTATCGACGCTCAAACCATCCGGTACGTCCGGCTTTCCTCACCGGGCTCCGCGTACTCGTTAACCCAGCGCTTTTCGATCGCTGCACGCCAGTCTTCTGCCAGACGTTTCAACTCGGAGGTAATCTCTGGTTCGGCGTCAGCGAGATTAGTCGCCTCGCCGGGGTCATCCTTAAGATTCGATAGATGGATCTCGGATATCGGATCTGCGTGCTCCACAAGCTGGCCGTTCAGGACGAGCTTCCACTTCCCACGTCGGATCGCCGTCTGGTCGCCGATCTCCCAGAAGATCGGTCGTTCGGAAAGCCCCTCGTTTCTGGTCACATGGCTCAGAAGGCTTGTGCCGTCGATCTCGTACTGACTTGAGTCGATCCCAACAGCCTCCAGTACGGTCGGTACGACATCCATAGAGGCAACCGGTGTGTGTGAGACGACCCCGGGAGTGATATGTCCGGGCCAGTGCATGATCCCGGGAAGCCGAATGCCGCCCTCGAACAGACTGTATTTGTGGCCCTTGAACTGGCCGGACGTGCCGCCGTAATACGGGTCGAGGGTGCCATCGAGCCAGTTACGTGACTCCCGTGAAGGGCCGTTGTCCGATGTGAAGGTCGATAGCGTGTCGCCGGATATTCCCAGGCGATCGACTTCGTGCATGATCTTCCCGATCGAGTCGTCCACGACGCTGATCATCGCCGCCATCACCTGCCGGTCCCACGGCAGATGGTCGAACCGGTCCATGTATTCCTTAGGTGCATGCATCGGGTAGTGCGGGGCGTTGAACGGCAGGTACAGGAAGAACGGCTCGTCCCTGGTCGCCATCTCCCGGATGTACTCGACCGCCTTGTTTGCGATCATCTCTGTGAAGTACTCGCCATTCCTCCAGACCTCTTCGTCGTCCTCCCACAGATCGTGCGTGGGGTTCTGACCCGGTCCGCCCTGATTGGCTCCGTAATAGAAGATGTGCGAGTAGTAATCGATGCATCCTGCGAAGAATCCGAACGAGTGGTCGAATCCGTGGCTTTGTGGGCGAGACTCCTCGGTCAACCCCAGGTGCCACTTCCCGGACAGCGCCGTCTGATACCCGGCGTCGCCGAGCATGGTTGCAAGGGTCGTGGTGGATTGCGGCAGCCCCGGGGTCGAGCGATGGCCCCTCAGGATCACCCGGATTCCGGCGTTCCCCGGATAGCGGCCGGAGAGCAGGGCGGCGCGGGATGGGCTGCACACCGGGCTGTTGGAGTACCAGTCCGTGAATCTGACGCCTTCATTCGCGATACGGTCAAGGTGGGGTGTGCGGAAGTCGGTGGCCCCCATACACGACAGATCACCGTATCCCTGATCGTCCGTGAGAAAAACGATGACGTTTGGTCGTGAATCGGACATCTAGCAGGCTTTCTTGGCTGGCGGAGGAGGCATTGCAAAAAGCAAGCCTGAGACTACATGACTAGTGTTGATCTTGGGGACTGAATGAGGGGTCGAATACAGCTCACTACGCCTGAGCGCGCGGTCGATACTGTAGCGCTTCCGCGTATAATCCTTACCGACTTCAAAGTCCCGCGATCAGCCAGACAGGGCCATCACACAGGAGCCACCAATGCCCGAAGAGCCACGTTCGTTTACCGAAGCCGATATTGACTCCATGCCAGTCCTTGTAAGACGGCGTATAGAGGCGATGGTCCTCGGCCCGATGATCCGGGCATTTCAGGACAACTTCGGGGAGCAGGAAGCCAATGAGGTCGCCCAGCGGGTGATTGAAGAAATAGCGCAGGATCAGGGCGCTGCTCTGGCCAAAAAGGTGGGGACGCAGGATCTCTCGACGTACATCGCTAGTAAAAGTGCGTGGACGGCAAACAACGCGCTTGAGACCGAGACTCTGGTGATGGAGGAGAAGCGGTATGACTATAACGTGACCCGTTGCCGCTACGCCGAGATGTATCGGGAGCTGGACATGCAGGATCTTGGCTTCATTGTCTCCTGCGGGCGCGACTTCAACTTCCCGGCCGGCTTCAACAAGAACATGAAATTAACCCGTACCCAGACCATCATGCAGGGCGCGTCACACTGCGATTTCCGCTACGAGATGGTGGAAGAGGGCCAGGTCTGAGAGCGTCTAAACGACAGGTGACTGGCCGCCGTCGATGTTGATGGCGGCTCCTGTCACGTAGCTCGCACGTTCACTTGCCAGGAACGCGATTACGTCGCCGACTTCTTCGGACTCGCCGATACGGCCGAGCGGCACCATTCCGCCTATGCGGTCGTTGAAGTCGTCCTCCGTTAGTGACGAATTGGCCTCGCGTTGGGCCTCGAAGATACGCTGGGTCTGCCCACTTTTGATAACCCCGACACACACGGTATTCACTAGTATGCCATCGGCTGCGTAGTCCTTAGACATCGCCTTTGTTAGCGAGATCCCTGCGGCCCGCGAGAGCGATGTCGGCATCGTTCCGCCCGGGGTTGCTTTACCGCCCCACGTAGTCAGGTTGATGATGCGTCCGGCGCTGCTTTCCTTGAGATGTGGAAGCGCCGCCCGGCAGCAGTAAATGGCTCCGTAAACCTTCAGCTGGATGTCGTACTTCCAGGTGTCGATCGCTATGTCCTCAAACTTCCCCGCGGCGGAAGTCCCGGCGTTATTCACGAGGATGTCGATGCCGCCCCATGTGCCGACCACAGTATCGACCATACGAGCGACCTGGGACTCATTGGTGACATCGGTCGATATGCCGATCACATCATCGCTACCCGTGGTGGCCTTGATCTCGGCGATAGCGGAATCGAGCCGTGCCTGATCGCGTGCCGCAAGCCCCACTTTAGCGCCCTCCATCGCCATCCGCGTAGCAGCAGCCTTTCCGAGGCCGTCGCTGCCGCCGGTCACGATCGCGATTTTTCCGGTGAGTCCTAGATCCATGGGTTGCGTTCCCTTGTGAATTTAACGGGCCTTCGTGCAAGTTGATCGCACGAAGGCCCGTTGCAGTTTCTTACCGCTCCAGTGGGGCATTTAAACGACCGGCGAAGTACCGCCATCGACGTTGATGGATGCGCCGGTGATGTAGCTGGCACGCTCGGAAGCGAGGAAAGCGATCACGTCGCCCGCCTCACGCGCCTCGCCGATCCGTCCGACCGGCACCCCCCCGCCCATGTTGGCGTAAAAGGCGTCCAGCGTGAGGCTCGGGTCCTTCTTGTGAGCGGCTTCCCAGCGCCGTCGGTGCTGACGACTCTTCAGGATGCCGACGCAAATCGTGTTGATCAGGATGTTGTCGGCGGCGTAGTCCTTGGACATCGCTTTTGTCAGGGAGATACCGGCGGCGCGTGACAGGGAGGTCGGCAGGGAACCAGCCCCAGAGGCCTTACCGCCCGGCGTCGTGGTGTTGATGATTCGGCCACCGCCACGCTGCTTCATGTGTGGAAGGGCGGCGCGTGAGCAGTGGATCGCTCCGTAAACCTTGATGCCGAGGTCGGTCTCCCAAGTCTCGTTCTCTACGGTCTCAAATTTACCAGCAGAAGATGTGCCGGCGTTGTTCACAAGGATGTCCAGCCCGCCCCATGTGCCGACGACGGTGTCGACCATCTTCTGGACCTGCGCCTCGTCGGTGACATCAGCGGCGATTCCAAGGATGTCGTTATTGCCCGTCTCTTTCTTGAGTTCTTGGGCCGTCCTATCCAGGTCGCCCTGCGTTCGAGCCACTATTGCGACCTTGACGCCTTCTTCGGCCATAGCCGTCGCCGCCGCCCTGCCGATCCCTTCGCTGCCGCCGGTCACGATCGCGATTTTTCCGGTGAGTCCTAGATCCATATTCGTTGGCCTCCGTTGCCGTGTCTTGCCGTAAGTAAAGGAGCGATTGCGGGCCAATCGCCGGTGTTACGCCGGTATTAATGTCAAAGCTGATCCCCGATTGAGGGACAGCGGCATTATACGTCCGTCAGACGGGGGTGCTAGTCGGCAGCGTCGCCGAGCTGGTACGACTCATTCATCAGATCAATCACGTATCGGACCTGCGCTCCCTCGCCCGCACGGGCCAGCGCCTGCTCCATCTGGATAACGCATCCCGGATTTGCGGTGGCAACGACATTGGCGCCGGAAGTGGCGATGTGGCCCGCCTTGCGGTCACCCAACCGCGTCGACATCTCCTGTTCGATCAGCGAATAGGTACCAGCCGAGCCACAGCAGACCAATGACTCTTCCATCTCCACGAATTCCAAACCGGGAATGGCGTTCAGAAGTTCGCGTGGAGGCGCAGTGATCTGCTGGGCATGTCCCAGGTGGCACGAGTCCTGGTAGGTGACCTTCAGGTCGACCCCGTTGGTAGCCAGAGATCCTGTTGGCACTTCGAATCCCAGGTCGCTCAAGAACTCATGGATGTCCTTCGTCCGCTCGGCAACCTCGGCCGCCTTATCGGCGTACTCCGGATCGCTGGCAAGCAGCTCGTCGTATTCCTTCATGGTCGAACCGCAACCGGCCGCCGCAACAATGATGGCGTCGGTCTCGACCTCGAGGAAAGCGTCGATGTTCTTACGGGCCATGTCACGTGCAGAGTCGCGCTCGCCGGAGTGTGCGTTCAGCGCCCCGCAGCAACCCTGTGATTCGGGTACGTAGACCTCGACGCCGTTGCGGGCGAGCACACGAGTGACGGCTTCCAGAGTCGGCGCATGGGTGAGCCGCATGACACAGCCACCAAGTAGTGCGACACGTGCTCGGACCTCACCTTCGGGCCGGATCATCTGGCCAGAGGTAATAAAGAACTTGTCGCTGAGCTTCGGCAGGTACTTCTCCAGTTTCCCGCCGGGGGCGAGGCGGACTGCGCCCGTCTTCCGCGCTATCGTTTGTAATCCGGACTTCTGGTAGAACCTGAGAGCGCCACCGATGCGGTTCAGTCGCTTCGTGTTTGGCAGCACGCCGTTGAACCCCATGTTCCGGGCTTTTCGCTGCTTGAATCCCCGCTGAAACACACTTTCCACGTTAGCGCGGGTCGCCTCCATGAGGCGTCCGTAGGGGACTCCGGAGGGGCATACGACCTCGCAGGCACGGCACTGAAGGCACTTGTCCCAGTGCCCCACGATTGCTTCAGTGATCTCGGTGCGGCCTTCCTCGACCGCCTTCATCAGTGCGATGCGCCCGCGGGGCGACTCGGCCTCAAGCCCGGTTTCGAGGTAGGTAGGACAGGCCTGCAGACAGAAGCCACAGTGCACGCACTTGTACATGTCTTCCGAAGATGGGACGTCAGGGCCCCTGAAGTTACTTGTGCGTCCGGTCGTCGGCCGGGGTTCAATGGACATCTAAATCCTCCCGGCGAAGCGACCCGGGGATAGCATCCCGTCGGAGTCGAACTGTTGTTTCATCCGTCGCATCACCTCAAGTGGGGCGCCGAGGTCGCCGAAAACGTCCAGATCATGTTTCAGTTCGGTTGGACAGCGTTCGATCATGCAGGCGCCCCCTGCGCTAATCACTGCGTCCCGTACCGATCGGACGACTTCTCCGGACACGTCGCCCCGGAAGTGCCCCTCGACCGTGCCGAACCCTATCTGGGCCACGATGTGTATGTCGTCAAAGTTATCTGACTTCGCCAGGGCGCCCACGAGGGCGAAGGCCGCCGTAGGCTTGACCGTTGAGCGGATCGAAAGGGCGGGAGCAGGACTCTGCTCACCGGCCAGCGACCACGCGGCGAACTGTAGGTCATCATCCAGCACAACGAAGCCATCGGCCATCGCACCACCGAGTGTTGCCGTTGTGTCGTTCACTTGCCGTTCCACGGTGGCCGGGCCAGCCGCGAGGGCGACCAGCAACATGACGGCATTGTCTGAGGCCTTGCCTGAGCCTTCGGCGGCAAGCTCTGAAGCCTTCGCAGAAGCGCGTTGACCGGCGACAAGTGTCACGGCCTCTGGCATAAACGCTCCGTTGGTAATCCGCATGCCTGCGATGGTGGCCGATTCCGGGGAATCGAACCAAGCAGCGATGGTCCGCATGACCTCCGGAACGGGTCCAATCTTGAAAGCAACGGTGGCGATAGCGCCGAGTGTCCCGAGAGCGCCGATGTGTAGACGCGCCATGTCGTAGCCGGCCACGTTCTTGACGACGCTGCCGCCGCTTTTTGTCATCGTCCCATCGGCCTGAACGATCGACATGCCGATGACGAGATCCCGGACTCCGCCGTATCGCCCACGCAACGGTCCGACGGTGTTGGAGGCCAGCGACCCGCCAATAGTCGCGCTGTCGGCGGATTGCACGTCAACGTCAAAGGGAAGGCGCTGGTTATTCTTTCCAAGTTCCGCCTGAAGCGCGGCGACCGTCATCCCGGCCTCAGCGACCACCACGAGGTCCGGCGGCCGGTAATCGACGATCCGGTTGAGCCCGGTCATATCCACGGCGGCGTCGTATCGGGCGACCGTGTTTCCGACGTGCATACGCGTTCCTCCACCCCATAAGACCGCGGCCTGTCCGTCGGAGTGGATCGACTTCAGTGCTGCCGACAGGTTGGTGACCGTGTCGGGACGTTCGATCCGGGACGGTGTAATACCGTCGAGTTCGTAAGATTCAGTCAAGAGGGTGTTACTTGGACCTATAGCCGGGCGAGATGATCAATATTTACGCTTCGCCGCTTCCCCCAAGCGGGGGAACGGCGAAGGGCGGTGGGTAGTCGGAAGGCGTTTTGGCGGCGAAATCATCAGCGATCCGACGCACCTCCACCATAACCTCCGCGGACGCGTCCTCCGACCACGCATCGATTATGCCTTCGATATGGTCCTCGCGCCGCGCTCCAACGATCGCAGACGTAATCCCCGGAGATTCACGTACCCATTGGAGGGCGAGCCGCATGATGGAGTTGCCGGACTTCTCAGCTAGGTCGCGAAGCGTGTCCACAACGTCGAACATCGCCTCGTTCCAGTAACGCCTGACCAGCGTCCCTCCGCGCACCGCGTCCCGGTCCCCGAACTTGGTATCGGTATCCGGAATTTCCGACATTCGATTGTGTTTGCCGGTCAACATCCCGCTCGCCATCGGGCTGTACGCGGTTGCCCCGACGCCCTGATCCACACACAACTTCAGGACGTCGCGGGCCATGCCGGGTCTCAGGATGTTGTAGCCGGACTGGACGCAGTCAAACCGTGCAAGATACTTCACGTCGGACGTCCACAATCCCTCCATCAGCAGCCATGCCGGGAAGTTTGACACGCCGATGTACCGAACCTTGCCGGCGCGACGGAGGTCGGTGAGGGTTTCCAGCGTCTCTGCAAGTGGGGTCGTCATGTCAGGGGCGTGGATCAGATACAGGTCGATGTGATCTGTTTGTAGACGTTTGAGGGAAGCATCCAACGCATTCATCAGGTGATATCGGGACGTGCCGTAGTCGTTCGGCCCCGGCCCTGTTGCGGTCCAGAACTTCGATGCCAGGACAATGTCGTCACGCTTCTTGCGAGACGACAGGTACTCGCCGATCATCGTCTCGGAGTTGCCGTTGGCGTACTGATCGGCGGTGTCGATGAAGTTAACGCCGAAATCGAGCGCTCGGTCCATGATGCGGAAGCTAGTCTCCAGCGTTGCGCCGAACGGGTTTCCGAAGTTATCGCTCCCGAGGCACAGCTCTGAGACCTTCAACCCTGTGCGTCCGAGTTTCCTGTACTGCATTAACGTTCCTGACCTGCCACTTTGACCTGCATCGATCCAATCTGGCTAGTTCAGATCCACCCAACGGTCCTCTTTTGATGAGAGGAAAGCTGCATCTACGATCTCCGCCGCTTTCATACCGTCGTAAAAACTGGTTCGCACCGGCGTGCCTGTGAGAATGGCATCGACGAATTGGCGGTAGGGCTGAGGGTAATCCGGTCCCGACTCGACATCCTGCAACACACCCGAGATGCCGTGGACTCCTTTAATCCCCGTGATGCCAACGTTCTCCAGGCGACCCTGAGATCCCGAGATCTCTATACGGGGATTGGTTCTTCCGTCCGCGTCTCCACCCTTGGACACGAAACTGGTGTGCACCACCGCGTATCCCCCGTTAACCCACTCAAGGAGGTAGCCTCCGGAGTCCGGGACATCGACCTCGACCTCCTCGCCGCCCGCGAAGGTTCGATGTGGGACGGCGGTCGTGAGCAGGGCGCAGACGCGCTTGATCTCGCCGCCGATCAGCCGTGCCATGTCGAATACATGGATCAACTCGTACACCGGCCCGCCGCCGTCCTCAGCCTTGAAGCGCCAGGGGGCGACGTATGGCTTATCCTCGAAGGCCTGTGTTTGGCCCCACCAGATGTTGGCGTGGAAAAGCTGGCCGATGTACCCGGAGTCCATGTGCTGCTTCATCCGACCAACAGGGGTGCGGCCGCGCTGGTTGAAGTTGGTGGCGTGCACCACGCCCGCGGCCTCTGCCGCGTCCAACATTTCTTTAGCGTCGGAGGCCACAAGCGCCAGCGGCTTCTCGCACAGCACGTGTTTGCCGGCCGCGATGGCGTCAAGCGATATCTGCCTGTGCGACCCGGTCGGTGTGATGATCGCAACTGCGTCGAGGCCGTCCATTTTCAGCATGTCCCGGTAATGGGTAAATCGATGCTTGATGCCGTACGTGTCCGCCGCCTCGTTCAGCAACGTTTCATTTCGACGGCAGAATGCGACGACTTCTGCCTCAGGGATCTCCGCAAAAGAGCCCATATGCGTGTGCATAAACCCGCCAGCGCCGATGATGCCGATTCGAACCGGAGCGGACTGTGACATAGGAAGACCTCAAGATTGGTGTGGGATGGGCGGTCAGTTTAACGAAATTGCGCGACCCATTTAGCGGTGTATTTCTCTTGCAGTCGCCCCTACATCGAACACCCATGTGAACTCCACGGACATATCAATCTGTCATCCCGAGCGTAGCCGAGGGGCCTTTACCGAAACCTCAACCACCAAACCAAATACGTCAACGGAAGAACCCTTGTCTCCCTTACCCTTGAAATATCTGGCCTCTCCCATCGGGAGAGATGGGGGCGTCACCCCGATTTCAACGTATTCGAATGCAAACGAGGGCGTATTGCTATACGCCCGTACGGCGTGATGAAGCGACGAACAGGCTTCCTCCTCTCCCGGCCGGGAGAGGATTGAGGTGAGGGAGTTGCCGCTTGGAAAGCGGCAAGGGGCAAGCGCGTTGTGAAACCTTGACGGTGATTTGCCGTAAGCACCTACGGCGAACGGTTGTCTAAATCACCATGTCCGCGGTGAGACGTTGCATGATCGCTCCGTGCGGGAGGCCTGTTCGCTGCTCGTCCGTTGGGAAGATCTTGCCGGGGTTGAACATCCCAGCTGCGCCGAATGCCGGCTTTAAACGCGCCATCGCCTCAAGGTCCTCGTCTGTGAACACCAGCGGCAGATACCCCTGCTTCTCCAGCCCGATGCCGTGCTCGCCGGAAAGTGCTCCTCCCACCTCTACACACATCTCCAGGATTCTACCGCCCGCGATCAGCGCTTTTTCGACCTGCACCGGGTCTCGGGAATCGAACAGGATGCAGGGGTGGAGATTGCCGTCGCCTGCGTGGAGCACGTTTGCTATCGGGATATCCAGCTCGTCAGACAGAGCGTTGATCTTGGACATCGTTTCAGGGAGCCGCGTCGGCGGGATCACGCCGTCGATCAGGTAGTAATTAGGGGCGAGTCGGCCCAGCGCGCCGAGCGCCTTCTTGCGGGACGCCCACAACGTCTCCCTCTCCGCTTCGTCCTCCGCAGTGCGCCAGTCGGTCGTGCCGTGCTTTCGGCACAGCTCTTCCACGAGCGCCGCCTGCTCTGCGACCGTCTCAACAAGGCCATCGACCTCCACCAGAAGTATGGCCTGAGCGTCTTCCGGATAGCCGGGGTGGAACGCCGGTTCGACTGCCTCGATGCATAGACGATCGATCATCTCGACCGCGCCAGGAATGACGCCAGACGCCACGATGTCCGCCACAGTCTCGCTGGCCGCCTCGACGCTGGGAAACGCCGCCACCATTGTGCGTATCGCCTCCGGAATGGGCACCAGCCGGACAGCCACCTTGGTGACCACGCCGAGCGTACCTTCTGAGCCGATGAAGACGCCCCGGAGGTCGTAGCCCGGAACTTCACGCGAATCGCCGCCCAGCCACGTGACTGTGCCATCCGCCAGCACCACCTCCATGCCGAGGACGTGGTTGGTGGTCACGCCGTACGCCAGGCAGTGCGGGCCGCCCGCATTTTCGCCGACGTTGCCGCCGATCGTGCAGGCGCTCTGGCTTGACGGGTCCGGGACGTACTGCAAGCCATAAGGAGCGACAGCTTGCCCGAGCTCCAGATTGACCACGCCAGGTTCGACGATAGCGACCCGGTTTTCTTTGTCGATCTCAAGAACTTTATTAAGACGTGTGAGCACTAGGACGATTGCGCCCTCCATCGATATGGCCCCGCCGGACAGCCCCGTGCCAGCGCCGCGCGGCACGACCGGAACGTCGTGTTTGCGAGCGATCTTGATGATCTCCGCCACCTGTTCGGCAGAGGCAGGAACGACCACTGCGCCCGGGTTGTTGCGGTCGATAGAGCCGTCGTACTCATACACAAGGAGGTCTTCCGGCTTCCACACCACGTGTGTGGGCTCGACAACCTTTTCAAGGTCTCGGACGAGAGCAGATTTTTCTTGCATGTCTTCAGGATGACATATTGAAACGAGGATTGCGATCGGGATTGGACAGGCGACCCAATTGTCATTCTGAGTCCGAGGCTAAGAATCTCCCTACGTAGCCCGCCATCACATTTATCCACCGTTCGCTCGGCAACCGGGAAGATTCCTGGCTCAAGCTCAGGACAGACTCTTAACTCCGCTCAGGATGTCTCATTGTGGGATCGGCGACTTCCCCTCTCCCAGTCGGGTAACGGGAAGGGTGAGCGGGACCGCCGTGAGGTGGTTAGTACGCCAACGCGTTATCGTACCAATCCGGTCCTTCGAGAGCCTCAGGACGCGGAATGGGCGGAGCAAGAACTGAAATTCGATAGTGCTCGCTACTCAGCTACTCTCCGGGGACCATCTCCACGTACA
Source organism: Dehalococcoidia bacterium (assembly GCA_963580625.1). Taxonomy (GTDB): domain Bacteria; phylum Chloroflexota; class Dehalococcoidia; order Lucifugimonadales; family Lucifugimonadaceae. The sequence continues at coordinate 14,033 of CAUZKS010000019.1, forward strand.
CGTTCCGTACGTAGTTTTTTGCCCGTCCGACCACTCGCGCCGACCACTCTGACCGCCCGTCGCCGGACGCGTATTTGTACGCCGGTGAGTCCAGGACTTCCGGGTTGTCCATCTCGTAAATAGCCAGGTACTTCGGTCCACCCTCGATCGCACGGTATCGGCGACCGGTCAGAAACCCAGGGATTGCCATCCGCTCCGGGACGTGCTCCTCGTCGTACCACCGGTTGAAATCGTCCTCGTGCTCTGGGTCGATATCCATCATCACGAGGAGGAGCCCTGTTCCATGCTCAGACATCTACTCCCGTCCTTCCACGATCTGACGACCGCCGTCCAACAACATCGAGTGCACCCAGTTGGCGACCATGAAGTCGTCACCAACGCGGCCTCCGCCAGATCGAACCCGATCAAGAATCTCCGTTTTTGCCTTTCCGACTTGCGGTGAGTCGCCCATCCCGGGGAAACCAATCGACTGCCCGAAGTCGTTCTGGCCGACGCCAAAGTAGTCGACCCCATCCACCTCCAAGATTTCGTCCAGCTCTTCGATCACTTGCTTGTCCTCAAGAAGAGCGCCGACAAGCATGTTGT
>CAUZKS010000020.1:0-14367 GCA_963580625.1 Dehalococcoidia bacterium
CCGTATGATTTCGAGTCCGAACGGGAAGCCAAATACGAACTAATAAGATCGAAGCAGCAACAAATTGAGGCGGCCTGGGATAACGAACAGGACCAAAAACAAATAGATTTTCAGGCCCGAAACGAAAATCGAAATGCTGCTCAAAATGAACATCAGGTTATCCTCCAGTCGATCAATGATGAGCGGGGTCGTGCCTACGACCAGGACGAACAGGCTGAAACCGGTGAAAACGCCGATGCAGATATCGCTGTCGTCGACCAAAATTACAACGAGGCGAGAATGGTGTACAGGGACCTTCTTGCCAACTCTGAAACACTGATCGCCGAATTGTCAGCAGCGCAGCCATCGGATGGAAATAGCGTTGATACAAGCGCAATAGTCGCCGGTTTGGGGAGTAGTAGGGCCGACCTTGCAACTGCGCAGGAAGAACTTGGCACTACTGAGCAAACAATTCCTGGCGCCGAGGAGTCCAATCCAGCTTTTGCCGAAGCGTCAGAGGCGTCTGTAGTTGCCGAAGGGGCTTTGGTAGCAGCGAATGAAGCGTTAGTTGCTGCAAACGAACTTGAAGATTCCGACACTAAAGCCCAGGCCCAAGCCGATGCGCAGGCGGCCGTAGATAGCACCCAGGCTGCGTTCGACGCCGCGGTGGCGAATGTCGCCGCCACTCCTGACATGCTGACGACGGCAGACTCTCCTAATCCTGCGTATGCAGAACTGGAATCCCGGATCAGCCGATACGAAGCTTTGATCTCAGACTACGAGACGCAGCTGGCAAACGCGGAACAGGGTGGAGAGGCGACTGTAACCAATCCTGAACTCACGGCTGCGTACACCAAAAAAGCAGAATACGAGGCGATTCTGCAAGATCTTGACACCACGTACGCCGCGGATATCGCTGCACTGAGGGCCAAAGTCGATGCCGGATCAGGGACATCTGTTGACGTTGGTTCACTTGAGCAAGAATTCGAGGCGCGGATCGCACGGGCCAATCTTGAGTTAGAAGAAAAACTAAAGGTGATTGACGCAGATTCGTACGGGGACAACACCAAATCGGATGGGATAACAACCCTGGAGAATGAATCTGCCGCGCTAGAAGAGGAAGCCCGTGCCATTGAGCAGGAACAACAGCAATGGCGCCGAGATCGTGAACAACAACAGAAAGATAAACGTGCTCTCATACGGGCCTTGGAAGAACAAATTGATCCGATAGAGGAGAGCCAGAAAGAACTCGAGCGAGCGCAGAGGCCCCTTCGCAAAGAAGGCATGATCATAGAAAACCAAAGAATGGTCATCCAGGAAGCACGACAACTGATCGAAGTCGAACTTGAGCCCCTGTGGGATGTCCGGGAGGAAGCCCAGGACAAGTTATGGGAAGAGTTTGAAGTCTCGGAACGAGATCTTCGCCGTGCATTGGAATTGGAAATCGACGACTTACGTGATGAAGTCGAAGAGGGTATGGAGGACGGACAGCGTGCAGTCGAGGACGAAATGCGGGGCCGTCGGGATGGTCTTGAACAACGGATGCGCGGGCTCGAGGATCAGCGAGATCAATTCGATGACGCCTTCGATGACGAGATTGAACTGAAACAGAGAGAATTAGACGTCCACATAGAAGTCCTCAGGGAAGAGTCCATGCAGCCACTTGAAGAACTGTCGGTTGCTCTGGATGAAGAAATCGAAGTGAGATGGGCCGCACTGGAAGTGCTCTATGAAGAGCAGGCGGGTTTGACTGACCAGATGAAGGAGCTTGAAGTAAGGATTCGTGATCTGGACCGTCAGGCTGAATTCGGGGTTCTTAATGTACTTACGGGTGCGTTAGAAAACGTTGCGGAGCTGGAAAAGAAGGGCGGAGTTGGTAGCTTCGACTCCTTTATTCCTGGTGTTGGCGGTGATCAGGGCTTCATCCCGACAGGACCTTAAGCTGACCAGTTAGACGGTACAGTCAATAAATTAGAGTTAGAACGTTTCAAAAAGGTGAAATTAGGCGTCCTAATAGGACTGCTCCCGGAACAGACCGCGAACAAGTTGGGGCCGTTACAAGTCTCGGCAGCCAATGGCAAGGCGTTCTAGCGATCTGTCCGGGAGCTCGTCGATCGTCAGGTTCGGAGGGAATGGGCCGCTAGTGGCTCACTGCGGGGGACCTCCGAAAATGATTGAAAGGCATGGTGATATCTTCGACGATGTGCGTCGTGTCCAGCGCATCATCGTACGCTGAACATTCGACTCAGAGCTGCAATTCGTGGGTTTGAAGTTCATGGGGAGAACATCACGACTGATGGAAGCGATCGTCATGCGCCCCTCCTTTGGTCTGCCAAACGCGCCTGTTGCTTACACTGCGGACACCAGTCAACGACCATCTGTGAAGTTAATCTGCGTTGACTGGCAACCCGGATCGCACTAGTTGTGCCATCCAAAACCGCTGATCGGCACGAAGGGTCTTCCGGCCCTGAGGAGGCAATTCCCCCTTCAGATGAAGCCCGTCGGCCCCTTGATCTGAAGGCTGGACTGTTCGTATTCTTTGTGTCCACCCTGTGGAGCGGGAACTGGATTGCCATAAAAGCCGGATTGGACTATGCACCGGCGCTGAGGTTGGGATGGATGAGATTCGCCGTCGGGGGGATCTTTGTCCTGTGTTGGGCGGTTTACACAAGGGCCGATTTGCGCATCCACAGCGGCGAGTGGTGGCCGTTAATTTGGTTGGCGATATTGCTCGTGGTCCAGATCATCCTTTTGAATCTTGGCATCACGTACACGACCGCGGGCCACGCTAGCGTGTTGATTGTTACGTCCGCGATCTGGGTCACTGTCTTGTCCCATTTCTTCATCCCCGGGGATCACCTGAGCCCGGTTCGATTGATAGGGATACTTATTGCATACCTTGGTATTATCGTGATATCCGGAGACAGCCTGACTGAACCCGACGTAAAGAACCTGATCCTGGGAGACATCCTCGTCGCCATATCCGGATTTTTACTTGGTGTTCGGATTGTCTACAACGCCAGGGTTATCGAGCGGATTGACGCGGCCAAGACGCTGCTGTTTCAGGCGGTGTCAGGAACTGTAGTCCTTCTCGCTCTTAGCACGGTATTCGAACCGGATCCGTGGCTGTGGACATGGCAGCTTGCGGCCTCGATCTCTTACCAGGGTTTCGTGATTGCCGGGTTTGGCTTTCTCGCACTGCTACTAATGAGCAAGTACTTTTTCCCTTCCCGCATCAGCGCTATATCCATGACTCAGCCGGTCACCGGCATACTCCTTGCGTGGGCGATTCTCGATGAAGACCCTACGGAACTACTGTGGGTAGGCGGTTTTTTGGTGATGGGCGGAGCCTTGCTTGCGCAGAGGCGATCAAATTCTGACGAGCCCATAGCATTGTCTTCGACGGCGAAAAGAGTGCCAGTCCGAGGTCCGATCCGTGAGGATTAACCGATCTTTACAAGCTCGATGACTTGCTAGCCCGACTCCAGCGTGGCCTGCCCCCTGAAGCGGTACGAGGGATTATGTTAGTCCTGGTCTGGTGTTGGACGGCTGGCATGAAAATCTCTGGTGCCGGCGGCCTGTAGCCCGGTGAGCTATGAGGCCCGATCGTGTTGTACTCACTGCCCCACATCTCGATCAGTATCTGCACCTTCTTCAGCTTGTTCAGGATCTGTTCTGGCGAATGCCCTCTTCTCGGCATGTCTTCCCCTTCAGGAAACGTCCAGCCTCTAATTTATTGACTGGTACTGTTGCTGGCCGTACATGATGGTGTCTGCGTTGTTGGAGGCAAAGCGGATCGTAGTTTGGGAGAGAACAGCATTCGTATACAATCCGGCTAACATCTTTGGACCGCATTAACAGTGTTGGAACGCTCAACGGCACCGGGTATCGGAGGTTTTTCGGTGACTACTGTGTCGACTCAACGATCAACTGATATCGAACTGATGGCTCAACTACTCAGAAGAGCAGGGTTCGGAGCGACCCGCGATCAAATCGACGGGTACTTGAAACAGGGATACGAAGCGACGGTTCAAGAATTGTTGAACCCGGTTCACCGGGAACATGAGGACCAGGACTTAATGGACCGGTACTTCGTGGCATCAGTGGAAGCGAGAACGGCCAACCACGCTGATCCGCAATGGGCGTGGAGACTGGCGACGAACCCAAATCCACTGGAAGAAAAGATCGCACTGTTCTGGCACGGACTCATGGCGGTTGGAGGCGTGAAGCTTGACCATGGCATGGAGATGCTCGCCGAGATAGATCTGTTCCGTCGTTTTGGTCTCGGTCGGTTTGAAGATCTCCTTCTTGAGATTTCACGAAACCCAGGAATGATGTACTGGTTGGATAACCAGAACAGTCACATAGGGGCACCGAACGAGAACTACGGTCGTGAATTGCTGGAACTGTTCTCAATGGGCATCGATGAGCAGGGTGAAGGCGCCTACTCCGAAGATGACGTGAAGGCGGCTGCCCGGGCCTTCACCGGGTGGGCCTCGGCTGTAACTCCACCCCCATTTTTTCTCGGCCCGTTCCCGATGGAATTCCGGTTTGACTCTAACGATCATGACGATTCCGAGAAGACGTTCTTGGGACAGACTGGAAACTGGGACGGCGATGACATAGTCCGCATAATCTGCGAGCAGAGAGCGACTGCGAGGTTCGTGGCGATGCGTCTCTACGACTTCTTTGTATCGGACACCCCGAATGAGAAGGAGATTGAGCGTTTAGCCGACGTGTTCGAGGAGAACGACGGTGAGATCCGTACGGTACTCAGCGCCATCTTTAACTCGGACCATTTCAAATCCGAAGAGGTTCGTTATCGGAAGATGAAAAGTCCATCAGACTTGGTATTCGGGACCACACGACTGGTCGACCGGTTTGATGTGCCGGAACTTGATTCGGGGATGCTCGCGAACAACACGATGTTCATGGGTCAGCATCTCCTCAATCCACCAAGTGTTGAGGGTTGGCATGAGGGTGAAGAATGGGTGGATAGCGGCGCACTTATTGAACGGATTAATTTTGCGTCTAGCGAGATTTCTCGTGTTGACGGACGCGGCGTTCAACGGATGCTCACCCGAGTACGTAACTCTGGTAACGAACTCGATGGCGCTGAGTTCGTCGAAGCCTGCCTCGATGCTATGGGGGCTATCGAGTTATCACCCCGAACCAGGTCGATACTTGTCGAGCATGCAGACGGTTATGGAATTCCCTGGGAGGCTGATGCCTCTGATTCCACCGATCGCACAATCGAGATGTTCCAGCTGATCGTCTCAACACCGGATTACCAGTACTGCTAACTACGGAGGAAATTCACTTGGCGAGTAACGGCCCCGGTGGCAAAAATCTGGTTGTAGTCCAACTCTCGGGCGGCAATGACTACCTCAACACTATCGTGCCGTACCAGGACGGCTTGTACTACGACTATCGCCCCAACATGGGGCTACAGGGTGAGTCGGTTATTTCAGTGGACGATCGCATCGGTTTCAACTCGCATATGGCGCCGATTAAGAGGATGTATGACCGTGGGATGGTCGCAGTCTTCATGGGCATCGGTTACCCGGAACCCAATCGTTCGCACTTTCGGTCGATGGACATCTGGCATACAGCTGAGCCGTTCACCAGTTCATCCGAGGGCTGGCTGGGCAAAGTTACGAGGGCTCTGGATCCCGAGGGCAAGAATCCGGTTACCGCGGTCAACTTCGGACGCGGACTTCCCAGAGCGCTCGCTTACCCCGGTGTATCAGTAGCCTCGGTTGGAGCGCTGGAGTCGTATGGCCTGTACACGGGGCTTGCGGGTGCACAAAACACGGACGCCCTGCTCGATACGGTAAGCCGGATCTACCAGCCGATGTCTGAGGATGGGATTCCTTCTTTGCGAATCCTCCAGACCGGGAGAGGTGCTCTTGATGGCGCTGACCTGTTGCGCCAGGCACCGAGTCACCACAAATCGAGCGTCGAATATCCTGAAGCCAACCCGATTGCGCAAAGTCTGAAGGGCGTTGCACAGGTTACATCGGCGCATCTCGGCACCCGTATCTTCTACACAGCACATGGCAGTTTCGATACGCATACAAACGAGCTTGTGAACCACACCTTGCTGTGGGATCAGCTTTCCGAGGCGATCGATTGCTTCTGGTCGGACATGGAAGAACAGGGTGCTGCAAATGACACGGTGATGTGGATTTTTAGCGAGTTCGGCCGCCGGGTGGCGGACAACGGAACTGGCACCGACCACGGCTCAGGGGGTTGTGCGTTCTTGATCGGACCTTCGGTGAAGGGCGGTCTGTACGGTGAATATCCAAACCTTGACCCGAGTGCTCAACTGGACGGTGATGTTCGATTCAACACTGACTACCGAGATGTCTACGCGACGATTCTTGAAAGTTTCTTGGAGTTGGACTCAGAGCCCATATTGAACAGCCGGTTTGGCCAGCTTGATCTGGCAGCAGTGTAGGTGGACATCCCGATGTCACTTCAGAACTTTTCATACCACGACACCATCGGAATAGCATCTTTTCTGGGCCGCGGCTTCATGAACCCGATCGATCTGCGGTTTGACAGCACCGGCCGGTTGTTCGTACTGAGCAGATCTAACGCCAGTAACAAGAATGTTCGTGTGAGCGCACAGACTCTGGACTCAGAGTTTCTGTACGAGTTCGCCAACTGGGGCACTGACCCGGGACAGACAACTATGCCAACCGCTCTGGCATTCGATAGTCGGGACCGCTTGTACGTGTCAGACGAGCACATGAACAACGTCTCCGTATTCGATCGCGAGGGGAACTTCATTGAACGATGGGGCGAATTTGGCTCTGAGCCCGGTCAATTCAACCGTCCATCTGGACTAGCCGTCGATTCGGACGACAACGTTCTGGTGATGGACCATCTGAATTCCCGGATCCAGAAGATGACACCGGATGGTCGATACATATCTTCGTTCGGGTCTGATGGTGGCGGGCCAGGCGAGTTCAACTTTGCCTGGGGCATTTCCGTGGATTCCGCCGGCGATATCTGGGTGGCCGATTGGCGAAACGACCGCATTCAACGATTCACAGCCGATGGCGAGTTCGTCTCTATGTTTGGATCGAGTGGTACCGCTGACGGCAGATTCGACCGTCCGTCTGGCGTGCATGTTGATCATCGGGGTCAAGTCTATGTGGCCGACTGGCGTAACGACCGGGTACAGGTGTTCGAGAACAGTGGAGCGCACACTGAAACACTCTTTGGGGATGCAACATTGTCGAAGTGGTGTCAGGAGTTCATAGCCGTGAACCCGGAGCAAGCCGGCTGGCGGGAGAACGCAGGGCTCTTCGAGGAAGAGAAGCGTTTCTGGCGTCCATCTGCAATCGAGACCAACTCAGAGGGTCTCGTTCTCATCGCCGACGCCTGCCGCCACCGCGTCCAAATTTACAGCAAGATCAATGAACCTGCATTAGCCTGAACCCTTGATCGGGCGATGGAACTGTCCCCCATATGGAGCCATGAAATCAAGATTTTCAGGTTTGGCGATGACCGAATCGGCGTCGTAAAACAAGAAAACACAGTCGTCGACGTTACAGACGCAATTAAGGGAAGCGGGAGTCTCGGTGGACAGGGGGTGCTTGAAGAGCTGATTGTTAACTTCGGCGGCTACCGGTCTAAACTGGATTCGCTGTCGGCTTCGGAGGACGGGGTTCTCCTTGATTCCGTTGGGACCGCACGGCCCTAACGGACTTGCGACGGCGGGGATGGCTTAAAAGTTTCCCTCGGCAGCTTCTTTCAGGATCAGCTCATCCAGCGGTAACTCTGCAAAGGCTCGTTTGAGCCTGGCAGGTTCTTTCTCAGGACCCTTCAGTTTCTTCGCCTGGTCAAGGCTCAACCCGCGGAACTCGACACGCCACCGGTAGTAGGTCTGTTATGTGACGCCGATCTCCCTGACAGATAGCGCGACCGTCTTGCCGTTTGCTACCGAGATTTCTACCTGTCTCAGCTTGTTCAGCATCTGTTCTGGCGAATGCCCTCTTCTCGGCATGTCTTCCTCCTTCAGGAAACGTCCAGCCTCTAATTTATTGATTGGTACCGCCTAAGGGGGGCAGGTCAGTGGTGGTCCGATGGGCTAACGTTGAATAGAGGCGTCCGCTAACATCGGAGGCGAAGATTTCCGGACAGGGATTCTTCATTACACCAAAAACGTCAATAGACGGTTAAGAAAAGGCCACGTATGCGTCTCGCTCTAATACAGATGAACGCAACAGAAAATCGTCCCGGTAACGTCGATCGCGCCTGTGAGTACATAGACCGGGCGGCCCGCGATCACGGCGCGGATTTGATCGTCTTGCCGGAGTTCTTTAACGCCATCTATTTTGCCCAGTTCCGAGACCTTGAATACCAGTCCTGGGCGGAGTCAGACACCGGGCCGGCGACCGCACGGATAAAGGAAAAGGCGCGCGAGCATGGCGTCCACATCATCTCGACCATCTACGAAGAAGAGTCGCCCGGGCTGTATTACGACACGGCGATGGTGATCGACCCGAACGGCCAGATCGTCGAGAAGTACCGCAAGACCCACCCCGCCGGACTGCGAGCCGTGGAGAAGATCTACTTCCGGTACGGCACCAAATTTCCGCTCATCGATATTAACGGCTGGAAGGTCGGCATCAATATCTGCTACGACCTGTCGTTCCCGGAGAGCGCCAGGATTCTGGCCGTGCAGGGAGCGGAACTGATCATCGTCCCGTACTGCATCCCCGCCGGCTACGTTGGCTCCGAGCACAACTCTGAACACACAAGCGCCCCGGGTGTCGCCGGCGAGGAGTTCATGGATCGCGGACGGTGGATGCGCTGGTGGGACTCGTTAATACAGACACGCGCATATGAGAACGTCGCCTACCTCGCGCCTGTGAACCATGTGGGGCAGGAGGGGAAGGCGGTATTCTTCGGCGGCACGAAGCTGGTGGGACCGGACGGTGAGACCGTTGTTCAGGCTGAGGAAAGAGACGACATCATCGTGGCCGATCTTGATCGAGAACTGTTCGAACAGACGCGCCGCCTGACGCCGTTCTTCAGGGACCGCCGTCCAGACCTTTACGGAGCGCTATCCACGGAGACGGACGAGCTTCATGCGTGAATCTCTGCTAACGGGATCGGGTTCGGACGGGGTGATGATGACGAGCCCGGAGGTCGAGCAAGAGATACTCGAACGCTCTTTGACTGAGCACGTCCCAAGATATGCCGTGATCCTGCACAACGATGACGTGAATTCAATGGAACACGTGGTGGACGCACTCCTGAAGTCCGTGCCGACGCTCAGCGAACAGCATGCAATCAAAGTGATGATGGACGCACACACAGATGGTACGGCTGTCGTCACCGTATGCCCCCTGGAGACCGCCGAATTCTATCGAGACAGACTCCAATCATTCTCAATAGGGGCATCGATAGAGGCGGCGTAACAGGTTTGATCTGAAGCCCGTAGGCGCATCAACCCTGCCCCCTCTCTCAGCGGGATAGGACTGGGGTGAGGGAGGATCAATCATCGGTGTCTGGCCGACTGGCTACTTGCTTAAACGGGCGGCGGGCGGAGCAAGCCCCACCCTTACAGCTGCGCCACCAACAGGCTCAAGATACCTTGCAAACAACTTGCTGGCCTCCCCTCTCCGCGGGAGAGGGGAGGCCAGATGCCAATCCGCCTACCGCGCCCATCCCATCAACCTGCTCTAGTTACTGCTGTCGCTATCAGGCCTGAAAACCTTTTCGCGGTAGTACTTCAACTCAGCGATCGACTGCCGGGTGTCCCATAGCGCCGTGTGTTGGGCGCCGTTCGGCTTGCGATGGTTGATTCCGTACCACCAGCCGGCCAGCTCTTTTATTGATGACACGTCGATCATCCGGTAGTGCAGATAATTTTCGAGTGCCGGCATGTAGCGCTCAAGGAAGCGCCTATCCTGCCAGATCGAGTTGCCGCAAAGCCGGGCTGTCCCGTAGTCGCAGTGCATCGAGACCAGCGTCAGCACCTCTCGCTCTGCTTCCTCAAGTGACGTTTTCGACTGCTGGATCTGCCTGAGCAACCCGGATCGTTCGTGCATATCGCGGACGAACGGCGTCATGCGGTCCATCGTCTCGGACGGGTGCCAGATGGTGAACTCCACCGGCTCTGCAATCTCGTTGAGGTCTCTATCTGTGACGATCGCCGCTATCTGGACGATCACGTCCTTGTCGGGCTCGAGCCCGGTCATCTCAAGGTCGAGCCACACCAGGTTCTGTTTACTGCCGTTCTGCAATCGGAATCCTGTCGTTTGGTTGGATATACCCAGGCCGACTTAACGGCGCTGATTTTGAAGTCGAAACGGAATCGTATCACCGGTGTGGGTTGAATTACGGTGACCATCGGGAAGTGACCTGATTAACGGGTGAGCAATAATCCAGCAAACTGATCGTAACAAAGCTTGTAAGCCAGAGCGAATCTCCCGCTATCTCGATTAAATCGGCCTTTAAGTCTGTAAATATTACTGAACTATTGCGCAGTTGACCACAAGTCTGCAATAGTGCATAGTTTCTCGATGCCATTCGATCGAACCGTACAACTGGCCGGCGCACGGGCGCGTCAGTTACAAGCCTTGCCTCGTTATCGCGAAGTGCTTGGCTTGCTCGATCAAGGCATGAAACCGGGAGAGATCGGGGCGGCGCTACTCCCGCCAGTGACAAGACAGCGGGCATCGGCACTGATTCAACAGGCGAAGCGTGCGGAAGCGCTCGGATTATTTGAAGACGAAATCGGGGACGAAAACATGAGTTTGGATATGACTACAGTCAACTCCGGGGGGGTCACGTCCGCAGAGGGCTTCTCCGCCGGAGCGATTTTTGCCGGCATCAAGACGGCCGGAGCGGACAAGCGCGACATCGGTTTGCTGCTGTCTGATCGACCCTGCACTGTCGCCGGAACGTTCAGCCAGAACTCGGTCCTCTCACCGTCCGTGACCCTTTCCAAAGCGGTAGTCGATGGCGGTGGGGAAGTGCGGGGCGTCATTGCAAACAGCGGAGTCGCCAACTGCGCAGTCGGTGAGCAGGGCCTAATCGACGCTCGTGAGGCATCCGCTCTCGCCGCAGAAAAACTGGGTGTCGGCTCGGACGAGGTACTGATCGCTTCTACCGGCGTGATCGGCGTAGAGCTTCCGATGGCACTCATGCGGGAGCACATCCCCAGGATCGAACTCGGCGATAACGACGGTGACGAGTTCGCTGCGGCCATCATGACTACTGACACGCACCGGAAAGCGATCGCAGTACGGATCGAGGTCGGCGGATCGACCGTGACCATTGGCGGTTGCGCCAAGGGCTCCGGCATGATCCACCCCAACATGGCGACGATGCTGGCGTTCCTGACCACGGACGCGGCCGTGGAGAAATCGTTCCTGCAGAAGACCCTCTCTCACGCCGTCACACTCAGCTTTAACCAGATCGACATCGACGGCGACCAGTCCACAAACGACACCGTTCTGCTGATGGCCAACGGCGCGGCGGGCAACTCGCTCCTGACCGGTGACTCCGATGATTCAGCGACGTTTGCCACAGCCGTGGACTACGTGACCCGCTGGCTTGCACGCGAAATGGCACGGGACGGCGAAGGCGCCCAGACCCTGATCGAGGTCACGGTAGACGGCGCCCACTCAGACGAGGATGCACGCAAGGCCGCTCGCTCGGTCGCCGCATCACTACTCGTGCGCACCGCCGTTTACGGAAAGGACCCCAACTGGGGCCGGATCCTGATGGCCGTGGGCAAGAGCCAGATCCCGTTAACCGAATCCCAGATCGAAGTCTTCGTCAACGACATCCAGATCGTGTTTGAAGGCAAAGCGATCTCGTACAGCATCCCTAGCGTAGTCTCCGCCCTCGGGGAAGACGAGGTTCGGCTACGCGTTGGCCTGAATGTAGGCGACGGTTTTGGCGAGGCCTGGGGGTGTGACCTCACCGAGGAGTATGTCGTCTTCAACTCCGCCTACACCACGTAGACGGGTAGAGGTTGCAGCGATTAGCACGATGACATCCGTATCAGGATCACGCATCAGAAGAAGTGGGCGCGGCGCGCGCGAAGGCGACATCGTTGTCGTCAAGGTCGGCGGGTCCACCCTCGGCGAGGGTGACTCGACCATGCCGGACCTGATAACGCTGCAGAAGCAGGGCTTGAAGCCGGTCGTCGTCCACGGCGGCGGCAAGGTGATCTCAGACTGGGTCCGCCTTCAGGGCATCCAGCCTGAATTCGTGCGCGGCCTGCGTAAGACGGACAAGCCGACCCTGGATGTCGCTATTGCTGTCCTTTGTGGACTCGTCAACGCACAACTTGTCGCTGAAATTGCGGCGGCTGGGGGAAAGGCCGTCGGGCTTGCCGGAGTTGACGGCGGGATGCTCAAGGCTGAAGTCCTCGATCCCGAACTTGGCATGGTCGGAAAAATCATCGAAGCGGACGCCAGCACCGTAACGGCCGTGCTGGAAACAGGCGCGATCCCGGTGATAGCTCCGGCAGCGCTGAACGTGAACCCGGAGCAGCCTGACGGTTCAGACCGTATTCTCAACATCAACGCTGACACCTCGGCAGGTCACGTAGCGGCAGCACTTGGCGCAGCGATCCTGGTTTTCCAGACCGATGTATCGGGCGTACTTGACGCTACCCGAAGGCTCATACCTCGAATGACCCGTCGTCAGGCGAAAGACCTGATCGACAGTGGCATAGCGAATGGCGGCATGATTCCCAAGATCGAGGCCTGCGCATTTGCCGTGGAGACGGTACGCGCCAGCTACATCATCGACGGACGGATCGCTGGAGCACTACTGGAGTGCGTTGCGGGCAACGACATCGGTACCAGGATTACATGATGCCAGAGGAGACAGTGACGAGGTGTATATTGACGCACCTCCCGGAGACGGGAATATGACGCACACGAACATTGGCTTCGAGAGAATAAACCATCTTCGGAGCTACCCAAGTCTGACCAAACCACTGTAGGGGCGAATGATTATCCGCCCTGCGCCCGCCCTCCGATACGTTGAACAAGCGGGCCAACCAAATCCCATAAACTCAACACCATCAGACAAACCAATAGGAGCAACAACATGACCACCACAGGCGAACAGTGGAAGCAGATCGAGGCCGACTACTACATGCAGGTAGTCAACCGCATGCCGATGGTCCTGGACCATGCCGAAGGCACCTGCGTGTATGACACCGACGGCAAGCGTTACCTGGACTTCACCGCAGGGTGGGCCGTGCTGAACGTCGGCCACTCGCACCCGGCCGTCACCGCGGCCATCGTTGAGCAGGCCGGCAAGATCCTTCAGATGTCGAACCTGTTCTATACAATCCCGCAGCTCAAGCTGGCCCAGATCCTGATCGACAATTCGGTCATGGACCGGGTCTTCTTCTGCAACTCGGGGGCCGAAGCCAACGAAGGGGTCACCAAACTTGCCCGCAAATACGGCAAGATCAAGAAAAACGGCGCCTACGAGATCATCACGGCCAATAATTCCTTCCATGGCCGCACGATGGGCATGATGGCCGCCACCGGCCAGGCGCACTACCAGGACAACTGGCGCCCGCTGGCTCCCGGTTACATAAATGTCGACTATGACGACATCGATGCGATCAAGGCTGCGACCAACGACAAGACCTGCGCTGTGATGCTTGAGCCGGTTCAGGGCGAGGGTGGAGTGAACGTGCCCGCGCCGGACTACTTTAAACAGGTGCGCGCGTGGTGTGACGAAAACGATCTCGTGCTCATCGCTGACGAAGTTCAGACCGGTATGGGTCGGCTCGGAACCCTGTTCGGTTACGAGCAGTTCGGCTTCGAGCCGGACGCCATCAGCATGGCGAAGGGCCTTGGAGCGGGTGCACCGCTTGGCGCTTTCCTGTGCAAGCAGGAGTACGCCGTACTAGAGCCGGGCGACCACGGGTCTACCTTTGGTGGGAATGCGCTTACGACCGCCGCCGGCTGGGCCGGAGCCAAGGTTGTTGTCGACGAGAACTGGTCGGAGAAGGGCGCCGAGACAGGCGCGTATCTTAAAGGCCAGCTCACGGGGCTCATGGAGAAGTACGACTTCATCACCGAGGTCCGGGGCATGGGCATGCTGCTCGCGATCCAGATGAACGATGACAACGCGGGGGCTGTGATAGGTGAAACGGTCGCCAACGGCCTGCTCCTAAATGCCGTTCGCCCCAACATGATCCGCTTCATGCCGCCGCTCACGACGAGCATGGAAGAGATCGACGAAGCGGTCGGAATCCTGGATGCGGCACTCGCAAAGGTGTTCGGAGCCTGATCTAAGTTCTAAACTGGATAACCGCCGGCCCGGCACCAACCCGCCGGGCCGGATTTGCGTTCTACGGCGCTGCTCCAAATCAAAGCTCCCTCT